>NZ_JBTUOC010000086.1:0-3565 GCF_058345725.1 Simiduia sp.
AATAATTGGCGGTCTGGTGGGCATGCTCACACTTGGGCCGCTGGGTCTGGTGATTGGCGTGATTGCCGGCCACTTTTTTGATCGCGGGCTGCGGCAGGTGGGCGCGGGTATGAGCCCGGAACAGCGGCGCGAGCTTGAGAGCCGTTTTATCAATACCCTGTTTCCCCTGCTGGGGCACATCGCCAAGGCCGATGGCCAGGTGACCCAATCTGAAATCGACCATACCGAAGAGGTGATGGCAAAGTACGGCATTGTGGATGACAACCGGCAGCAGGCCATTGCGCTGTTTAAGCGCGGCACCGAAACCGATTTTCGCCTGGCGCCGGTGGTTAGCGAGTTTTTTGGCGCCACCCAGCGCCAACCTAATTTGCGCCGCGTACTGCTGACTTATTTGGTGGGAATTGCCATGGCCGATGGTGAGTTGCACCCCGGCGAAGAGCAAGCGCTGCGAGAAATTGCCGACGGCCTGGGCTTTGGTGGCGCCATGTTCGAGCAGCTGATGGCCATGCTGCGCGCGCAGGACCATTTTCGGGGCCAGAGCGCGCCACCGGCGGGCCACGATTTGGCCACTGCCTATGCAGCGCTGGGCGTGGACAAATCGGTGTCCGATGCCGAATTGAAAAAGGCCTATCGCAAGCTGATGAGCGAACACCACCCCGATAAGCTCATGGGGCAGGGCGTGCCAGACCATATGATTAAGGTGGCCACCGAGCGGGCGCAGGAGGTGCAGCGCGCCTATGACCTGATCCGCAAGTCGCGCAAGGGCTAGTCATTTGCTGCGGGCGCTTGAAAATGCGGGTCTGCGCCCAGAAATCATGAGAGGGCGCCTACAGCTGTGATATGGTAGGCCCTCAAGTTCAGCGCTCCGTGCGCGGCTTGGTAGCAATGCGTCAACGATAGATTTTATAACAACAGAAAAACAGCCCGTGGGGCTTATGGCAACAGAGGTTAAAGATGGAAGCTGAAAAGAAAGTCTTCGTGGTGGTAGACCCCAACGACGATAAACACATTGCGTTGGAGCGTGCGCTAATAACCTCCAAGTTTCGCAATCCTAGCCCTAAACTGATTATTTTTGTGGCCGTTGATGGCGAAGCGGTGGATACCCGCGCGATCAACGATCACTTGTTTCGCGACGAATTCTGGTTCCGCGATCAAATTCGCACGCCCGTAGAGAAAGCGGGATTGGAGTGCGAAATTCAGGTGTGCTGGTCCAGTGACTGGCAGGCCTCAATCATTCAGGAATCTAAGCGCTGTGGCGCGGAAATGATTTATCTGCCCGTGCACGCAAAAACCACGCGCCGCTTTACCTTTGCCGAATCTAAGTGGCAGGTACTGAAAAAGGCCGCCTGTCCCGTGGTACTGATTCGCCCGGGCGCCCACGACAAGCGCAAAGTGGTGCTGGCTGCGGTGAACTTCCAGGCTGATAAAGACAAACAACGCCAGCTCAACAAGCAAATTGTGCAGCGTGCCAAATACATTGCCGGCAACTACGGCGCCGAGTTGCACTTTGTGAACGGCTACCTGGATTCCATGCTGTATCCGGATCGCGGCGCCCTTGCCAATGAGACAGGTGTGCCAGCCGATCGGATTCACGTCAAGCAGGGTTATACCGATGAAGTGGTTTCGGGTGTGGCCAGCGCCATTGATGCGGACCTGGTAGTCATGGGTACGCTCAACCAGCTGGGCTCTACCGGTACACTCTTGCGCGGCAATACCGCCGAGCGCGTTATTGGCGCGCTGGATGTGGATGTGATGGTGTGTAACGAATTTACCACCACCAAGTAACGGCGAACCGTTCGAAAAAGGCCAACCCCTGCGGTTGGCTTTTTTTTGGTTTAAATTTGGTCGAGAAAAAACACTGCTGTGGGGGAATAGGTATGCATCAGTCTGCGCGCTTGGCTTTGGTAACCGGAGGCAGTCGAGGCATTGGTGCGGCCACCGCGCGCCTTTTGGCGCAACAGGGTTATCAGGTTTGTATCAATTACAAATCTAACGCCGCGGCGGCAAGCGCTGTGCGCGATGACATTGTTGGCGCCGGGGGTGTGGCGTTTATCGAGCAGACAGATGTCGCAGATGAGGTCCAGGTGCTTGCGCTTTTTAAGCGCCTGGATCAATACCCGGGCCGCCTGGCGGTTTTAGTAAATAATGCCGGAATACTTGCCACTCAGAGCACACTGGTGAACCTGAGTGCCGAGCGCATGCTCGCTATCTTTCGCACCAATGTCATAGGCAGTATGGTTTGTGCGCGGGAGGCGGTAAAGCGCATGCAGCGAAGCGATGGTGGACTAGGCGGCTGCATTATCAATGTGTCGTCGATGGCTGCGCGCACTGGGTCGCCCCACGAGTATATTGACTACGCGGCCTCAAAAGGTGCGATTGATACGCTGACGCGTGGCCTCGCCAAAGAGGTGGCGGGCGAGGGGATTCGAGTTAACTGTGTGCGCCCGGGGCTTATTTATACCGACATGCACGCCGAGGGCGGCGAGCCGGATCGAGTTGATCGTCTAAAACACCGTATTCCGCTGGGGCGCGGCGGTTATGCCGAGGAAGTGGCAGAGGCTATCGCCTTTCTGGCGTCCGAAAAATCCGGTTATTGCACGGGTAGTTTTTTGGATCTGGCGGGCGGTTTTTCCTAGTAGCTAATACTCGCCGGTGGCGTAGCTGCTACACAAATGCTGCCTGGCTGCCATGGGGCTGGGCCGCATTGTTGGTGGGGTGCGCATCGCTGTGCAATCAGCGCACACTGAAGGTGGTAAAGGGTTCCACCGGCCTTTCTGCACTGGTGACGTCATCCACGTCTGCGGTGACTGGCCCCATGCGCAGCCACCGCTCAAAGTGATCCAGTTGCCGTTGCTCTCCACAGCCCAGCGCCTCCACTTGGCCATTCGGCAAGTTGCGCACCCAGCCGGTAACACCCAGGGCGAGTGCCTTTTCGCGACAGCTGGCTCGATAGTAGACGCCTTGAACGACACCGCTAATGACATAGTGCTTGCACAGTTTCATGGTTGTTAATGCTCGCTGTTGCGTGGCTAGGCGTAAAGCGTGAGTGCAAGAAGTATAGCTTAGCGGGTTGGCTGATGATTTCTGGGAGCATCAGACAATGGAAAATCGAATCGGCTTCTATCAGTGGGGCTATTGGGGTGCAGTTGCGGTGTATCTGGCAGCAATTAGATGGCCCTAGCAAAACGTTTGGTCTAAAAGAATGTACAACCGTGCTGGGGTTTTGCCGCTTTGCCGGTGCGAGTTTTATGTGCGCCAGCTTCGTTAAAAAGTAGCGTTTGCTGGTAGTGGCTTGGTGGCCCCCCAGCATAGCTGGGGGTCGTAAAAGGCCAACGCAAAGCAGTGCTTTGCGAGTGTGCGTTTTGTGCGCGCTAGCTTCGTTAAAAAGTAGCGTTTGCTGGTAGTGGTTTGGTGGCCCCCCAGCATAGCTGGGGGTCGTAAAAGGCCAACGCAAAGCAGTGCTTTGCGAGTGCGTGTATTGTGCGCGCTAGCTTCGTTAAAAAGTAGCGTTTGCTGGTAGTGGCTTGGTGGCCCCCCAGCATAGCTGGGGGTCGTAAAAGGCCAA
>NZ_JBTUOC010000087.1:0-25471 GCF_058345725.1 Simiduia sp.
CGTCGCCACCCCCGCCGCCAACCCCGACGCCACCCCCGACGCCGACGCCAACCCCGACGCCGACGCCGACGCCAACCCCGACGCCGACCCCGACGCCAACGCCAACCCCGACGCCAACGCCAACCCCAACGCCGACGCCAACGCCGACGCCGACGCCGACGCCAACGCCAACGCCGACACCAACGCCGACACCGACGCCAACGCCGCCATTGGGGAACTTTGAGCGCGGAACCGTGGGCGATAATGACTCTGTGCCAGAGGTGGCGTGTGATCAAGTGTTCACCAGCGGTTCGGCACTTGAAGAGGCAGCCACTACAGATTTGGCGGCGGGTACCTCACTGTGTCTGGAGGATGGAAATTACACCAACCTGGAATTGAATTTTGGTGGCATAGGCACCGAGGCTGAACCCATCGTTGTGGCCGCAAAAAATCCAGGCCAAGTGACTGTCACAGGCACTGCTGAAGTACGTATGAGTGGTGAGTACGTCACGTTGCAGGGTTTCATTTTTAATGGGGCTTTTAGCGCCAACAGTGATTTTTTGCAAACGCGCGGCAACGATGCAACGCCTTGCAACCATTGCCGCATCACGGAAAATTCGTTTATCAATTTGGACCCAGGTGTCACCGATAGCAACAAATGGCTAAATATTTACGGCCAATACAATCGCATCGACCACAATTGGTTTTCAGGTAAAACTGCGCCCGGCGCACTACTGATTGTGGATCGCTACGTTCCAAGCGGCGCGGACCCCATGCTGACAGATCCGGATTACACGCAAATCGATCATAACTATTTTGGCGACCGCCCACCTATTGATGGAAAGGCATACGCCGACAGTTCAGATAACGAGCACGAAGCTATTCGTATTGGTACCAGTGACTCGCACATGGTCGACTCCTTTTCTGTGGTGGAACACAATTTGTTCGAAGCCATTCAGGGCGAGGCTGAAGTCATTTCCAACAAGGCCGGTAGCAACCGAATAGTGCACAATACTGTGCGCAACAGTTACGGCTCTATTACAACTCGCCATGGCTCTAAGGCGACAATCAGCAATAATTTCATTATTGGTGACGATCATCCCTATGCTGGCGGCCTTCGAATAATTGATGACGGCCATACGGTTACCAACAACTACATTGAAGGCGCGCGCTACTACAACACCACTCACCACGGCGGTATTGTATTAATGGGATCTGATGGTTCAACAACCAACGGCTATCAGCAGCTAACTAACGTGTATGTTGCCAATAATACGGTGGTCGACAGTGTGAACAGCCTGAATGTGGACGGCGGCAAAAAAGCCACCAACCCCAATACGGTGTACTTAATCAATAACATCATTGCCGGTGCCATTGGACCAGTAATAACCCAGGCGGCGGATGGTTTGCCGGCCAGTTCTGTTATTGAGGGCAATATCTTTTTTGGCCAGTCATTTTCTGATGACGAGGATTTGACCAGCGCGCCAGGTATTCGATTTGAGGATCCCGCCTTGGCACCAGACAGCCAAGGTTTGTGGCGAAAAACCGATGCGAGTCCCGATCTAACGGCAGTTATGGCATCATCTATTGGGGATTTTGATTCCGTCGACGTAGATATGGATGGGCAAGCGCGGACCGACACCACCCAAGCTGGCGCCGATCACACCAGTGACGAGGTAAAAAACCGTGGCATATTAAGTCGCTACGATGTGGGTCCCATGAGCTATACCCCACCGGCTACGGAATTTCACGTGCAGCAGGTGGCCATTGCAAACCACGATTTTGACGAAGGTGCTGCCAGCTGGACGTTGACGCAGGCGGAAGTTAGCAGTGAGCCTGCAGAAGTATTTTCACGTGGACAGAGTGCCAAGTTAACCACCAGTGATGGCAGCGTGGCGCAAACCGTGACATTGGCAGCCAACACAAATTATACGTTGACCGCCTTTGTTAAAGGTTACGGTGTATTGTCTGCCGAGGTGGATGGCGTGACCTATAGTGCTGCGCACGATAGCACCAGCGCCTATGGGCTAGTGCGTGTGAGTTTCAATTCAGGTGCAGCCACCAGTGCAATTATTCGCGGTGCCATGAGTAGCAGTGTGGAGCAATCCGTGGCCATAGCCGACGCCAGCTTTACCAATTACAAAGGCAATACCGACGATACGGATTGGGTAAACCATGAAGGTACCGGCATCGGCAGTACAGAGCGCTCCGGTAACTCGGCCTCGGGCGCCGACGGCAGCGTGAAACTACGCTATAAAACCGTGGACGATGTGGGCGAACCCTCCGTCAGTCAATTGCTAACGGGCATACTGCCAAACACCGAGTACACCTTAACCATGTACATGCTGGATAAAAGCAGTTATGCCCCAACGGTTACCATGGGCGTGTATGCGGAAGACGGTGTCACCGTTCAGGCCAGCAAGCAAGTGGTGTACGACGACCTGGTGGCCGCTGGCGCCCCTAAAGGTGACGACAGCTTTTACCAGGATCGGCTGACATTTAATTCTGGTAGCAATGCATCGCTGACAGTTTTTGCAAAATATGACCCGAATACCATATTCGCCGACGGAGGTTCAGGGGCAGATCTGGATGTGCGGGTGGATGATTTCGCTCTAACCTACGAAGCCGCACCGGCCGATGGCACAGTGGTGTACTTCGACAGCTTTAGGTTGGTGTCCCACTCGTCACTTTAGCGCATCAATCGCCCACCGATCTGGTAGTTAAGTCGGTGGGTGTTTTACTTGAGTGCTGTGCGTTGACCCATTCGCAGGCGAGGATTGTGCAGTTATTCGCTATTCTATTGAAACAGTGCGTGTGCCACCCCCTGGGGTGGCTTTTTTATTTCCGCTTACAGTCGAACTATGGCTTTTTCGCCGTCACGATAAAATAGCTGTAGCGGCTGCGCTGCACGCCCAACAAAATGCCAAACAACGGCGCCAGAAAGTGACCCCATTGAATACGATTATCGCCCCGTATTTTTAGCAGCTTGCCAAACAGGTACCGCAGCGAGACCCAGGGCACATAAGCAATGCTGGGAGCTACCCGCCAGGCGGCATCTTCTACGCGAATGTCGGTGTAGCCGATGGCCGCCAACTGTTCAGTAAATGTTTCAATGCAGGCAAAATCTTGCAGCGCCCAGCCGTCGCATACCTTTCGATAACAATAATTAAACCAAGTTGAGCAAGCTGCTGTGCGGGTAAAACCATCGGCCACCACCAAGCGTGCACCCGGTTTTAAGGTGCGAAAGGTCTCCGCTAAAAATGCTTGCTTGGCTTTACCTTGGTCGTAGCAGCTGCTTTCAATGGCATAGGCGCCGTCGAAGTGGTTGTCGGGGAAAGTTTGATGGCGGTAATCCATGACCTGAAAATTAAGTTGCGCCCGACCTTGCCGATGGCGGGCGCGGGCTTGTGCAATTTGTGGCTCGACTATGCTGATGCCTGTAACCCGTAGGTTGGCGTGCTGTTGGGCGGCGAAGGCAGCGCAGCTGCCCACACCACAGCCAAGATCAATTAGGTGTTGAGGCTTGTTGTGGTGCAGACCTAACCGGCTGAGTACCTGCCGGTTCATCTCCTCCAGCATGGATTCCAGGTTGAAGGGGTTTATGCCCCAGCGATAATAGCCAAAGTGCATGTTGTAATTGCGGCTCCAGGGCTCGTAATCCATGCCGGCGACGGTGTAGTACTCCACAATCGGGGTATTGGCATTTAGCGGTGCCGCGCAGCTGGGCCTAAGGCGCCCGATGCTGTGTTTGTGCGCGGGTTGCAGTGTGATCTCGCGCTCTGTCATGACATGGCCTTACCGGCTAGGCCGGATTGCTGATTGACAGTATCACCTTAACGCATTACTGTAATTTCTGTAAATACAGAAATTACAGAATATTATGGTTATGGAAATTACACCGTTGATGCAGCGCTACATTTTGCACTGGGGCGAAATGGGCAGCCGCTGGGGCGTTAATCGCACGGTATCGCAAATTCACGCGCTTTTATATTTGGCCCCTGAGCCGCTCAACGCGGAAGACATCGCAAGGCTCTTAGCTGTTGCGCGATCAAATGTCAGCACCAGCCTTAAGGAATTGCAGGGCTGGGAGCTGGTGAAGGTGTCGCACAAGCTGGGCGATCGGCGGGATTATTTTTCCATGTCCGGCGATTTGTGGGAGACCTTTATTACCATTGTTGAACAGCGCAAGCGGCGCGAACTGGACCCGATCATGGGGTTGCTGCGCGAGTGTGAGCGGGAGTTGGCCTCCGATAAAAAAACACCCGCCGCCGTAAAAGAAAAAATCCACGCCATGGGCAATTTTTTGGGTGAATTACTCGATTGGTATCAACAGGTGGTGCAATTGCCGAAGGGCAGTTTAACAGCGCTGATGCGCATGGGCGCCAAAATTATACACCTGCTACCGAAACGGCGGTGATCGCGATGCAACAATACATCTACGGTTGGTTGATGGCCTGTGGGCTCGGCCATGTGCTTTTGGGATTGGGTTTTATTGGCTTTATGGCATCGCCCTGGTCGGATGCCTATCTGAACCACTGGGTGCGTACTTTGGGGTTAACTGAGACGCACGGGCTGGTGCCCGCGTTGCAGTTTTTGGGGCCTACTGTGGCAAGTTGGGGGCTTTTGTTTTGCTTGGCGGTTTATGCCTACCGCCTAACCGGTGCCCAACGGTTGCGACTGGGAGTGATGGCGGCCATCGCTCTGTGGCTGGTCTCCGATACCAGTTTGTCGGCCTGGTATGGGTTGGACCTGCACTACGGCATTAATGCCGTCGCGGGCCTGGCGTTGTTATTACCACTGCTATTTTGGCGTGCGGTTCCAAAGGCTAAGCTCGGCGAGTAGACCGATGGCTAGGCGTCGTAGGCTCGATAGCTGACCTCGACAATCACGTAGTGCTTGAGAGTATCGCCCAGGGGCGCGGCAATCTCATCGTCGAGCCGCTTGCCCAGGATGGCTCGCGCCAAAGGGGAGTCCATGCTGAGCTTGCCGGCCTTTACGTCAAACTCATCGGGGCCGACAATTTGGTAGCGGATTTCATTGCCCTCGTCATCCTCCAGCGTCACGTGGGCGCCAAAAAACACCTTGTCCTGGTCGTCGGGCAGCCGATCCACGACGGTGAGTTCGTCCAGACGCTTGGTTAAAAAACGCACGCGGCTGTCAATTTCGCGCAGCCGGCGCTTGCCGTAAATGTAGTCGCCATTTTCCGAGCGATCGCCATTTTTGGCGGCCTCGTGCACCACCTGGGTGACCTGTGGCCGCTCGATTTTCCAGAGCTGGGTAAGCTCATCTTTAAGCGCCTTGGCGCCGGCCGGGGTGATATAGGCCGAGCCGCGGCGGCGGGGTGGTCGCCAACGTCCCATAGGTGTCTCGATTATGTTCGTGGGGCGCTATATTGCCACAGCATGCACGCGCTAGCAGCAAGCGCCGGCGGTGTTGGCACTGGTGTCGGTGTCGTAGGGTAGGGCGGTGCCACAGCCGTCAAAAATGCCGTAGTGGGTGTCCCAGTTGCCAATAAAGCTGAAGTGGTCGCGAAAGCGCGTGTCGTGCAGCATGCGCCAGGTGTTACCGCACACGGGGAAGACCTTGCCGGTGGCGATGTGGTGGTGCTTGTCCAGTGCAAAACTGTGCGGCTGATGGGCAATGGTGCCGCGATACACCACGGCCTGGCCGTAATCTTCGCAGAAGGGTTCCAGCTCGGGCAGTTTAAACAGCCGGTAGGTGGCCGAAAAAAAGCGGATATCGCCGCACTTTTCTTTGAGCGCGGGATTTTCGATGGTAATGGGCGCGTCCTTCACGAGGCGCGGGTCTAAAAAGCCGCAGGCCTTGGCGGTGTTGTGGAAATCGTTCCAGTAAAAGGCGCCCGACAGGCACTCGCCGTAGAGCACCGGGTCGCGGGCCAGGGCGGCGGGGATGCGGCGGTCGGCGTAGACATCGGAAAAGTACATTTCACCACCGGGCTTTAGCAGCCGATAGGCTTGTTTGAGTACGGCGGCCTTGTCTTCGCACAAGTTAATGACACAGTTAGAGACAATAACATCGATGCTGTTATCCGGAATGTCCAGAGCGTCCAGATGCTCCAGCTCCCCTTGCAGGAAGGTGACGTTGGCCTTGCTATAACCAAACTGCTGGCGGTGATAATCCAGGTGTTGGCGGGCCACCGCGAGCTGTTGCTCGGTCATGTCCACACCCACCACACTGCCCGTTTCGCCAACCAGTGCCGACAGCGCAAAGCAGTCCAATCCGGCACCGGAGCCCAAATCCAGCACGCGCGCGCCGGCGATCTGCTCGGGCAGTACCAGTCCACAGCCGTAGTAGCGTGCATGCACTTCCGGATGAATGGCTGCCAGAATTGGTTTCAAGTATTCCGGTGGCGTCTCGCCGGTACAACAGGCATTGGTTTGCAGGTCTTCTGACTTTTGCAGAGTTTCGCCGTAATAGGTTTTCACTTCTTCGCGCATAACAATTCCTAACTTGAGCGTGTGTGCTGTTAGAGGCAGCCCGGGCCGCTAGGTTACAGTGTTCCTGTCGGTAGCACCTGGGTTTATTTTTTGAGACTTTCAGTAATAGGGAGGTCGATTTTTACACATATAACGGATCAGTCTAACTATTTTTTGGGGCTCCATTGCGGACTCTGCCGGGTCCACCGTTGTCATTATGCATGTCGTCTCAATCATCTTGTGGAGGAGACGACCATAACACCAACTGCCGGCGGGTATTGCCTGGTGTAGGTAATAGCAAGCCGGATCGAACGATAATAATTAAGGTGAGTATTATGCTACTGAAACCCTTAACGGCGGCCGTTTGTGCGCTTGGCTTAGTGACTGCAGCCCAGGCAGCTGAAGAGCAACGCTACATCGTTAAATTCAAAGATGGCAAAGGCAAGGCCGCACAAGTGCTGGCCGAAAAGATGGGCGGTAAGAAAAAAGTCGATCTGGCCAAGCACGGCGCTTTTGCGGCCCAATTGCCCGAACAGGCCATGAAAGGCCTGCAAAACAGCGGCCTGGTGGAATACATCGAGGAAGACGTTAAGCGCTACCCCATGGCGCAGGTATCGCCCTACGGTATCGCCATGGTACAGGCCGACCAGTTGAGCGATATGCAAGCGGGCAATCGCACTGTGTGCATTATCGATTCCGGCTACGACATCAGCCACCCAGACTTGGCTGCCAACCTGGTGACCGGCCACAATGATCCCGCCGGCGCTGGCAACTGGTACGAAGATCAGAACCACCACGGCACCCATGTTGCCGGTACCATCGCCGCGTTAAACAACAACGAAGGCGTGGTGGGTGTCATGCCCAATGGCGCCATTAAACTGCACATCGTGAAAGTGTTTGATGCCGCCGGCTGGGCCTATTCATCATCCTTGATAGACGCAGTCAGCCGGTGTGAAGCAGCCGGCGCCAACGTTATTAACATGAGCTTGGGCGGTTCCCGTGCGTCGCGCACAGAAGAGCGCGGCTTTGATCAGTCCAATGCTCGCGGCGTGCTGAACATCGCGGCGGCCGGTAACGATGGCAATACCCGTCACTCTTACCCTGCGTCTTATAGCTCGGTGGTGTCGGTGGCGGCCATCGACGAAAACAAAGTGGTAGCGTCTTTCTCGCAGCAAACCAATCAGGTCGAACTGGCCGCACCGGGTGTGGGCGTTTTATCCTCAGTGCCCGATCAGGCGGGCTCTGAAGCCTCCGCCACTGTGGCCGGTGTGGGCTACACCGCGCTGGGTATGGACGGCTCGGCTCAGGGTACGGCCTCGGGCGCCTTGATGGATTGTGGCATCGGCGATGTACCTTGCGCTGGCGCCAGTGGCAAAGTGTGCTTGATTCAGCGCGGGTCAATTAGCTTTGCCGAAAAAGTCCAGGCGTGTGAAGCCGGCGGCGGTGCTGCGGCAATTATCTATAACAACGAGCCGGGCGTATTGAGCGGCACCTTGGGCGAAACTGCAACCTCGATTCCATCCGTGGGTGTTTCTGACACAGATGGTGCAATCATGAAGACCCAAGTGGGCAGTAACAGTACCGTCTCTGTGACCGCCAGCGATTACGCGAAATACGATGGCACTTCTATGGCCTCGCCGCACGTTGCGGGTGTGGCGGCGCTGGTGTGGAGCTATCACACTAGCTGTACGAACAGTCAAATTCGCTCGGCACTGAATGCCACGGCTGAAGATCTGGGAGCTGCCGGTCGCGACAATGCCTACGGCTATGGTCTGATACAGGCCAAAGCGGCCAAAGACTATTTGGACACCCACGGCTGTGCAGGTGATGGCAGCGGCGGTGGCGGCACCGGCGGCACCTGTAAAGGTGGTCCAAAGAAATGCGGCTAAGTTAGCCAGACGGTCATAAAACGGGCGCTTCGGCGCCCGTTTTTTGTTGTCACAGGTTTGTCATGGAATTGCCCAAACCTTGTCATTAAGTCGTTATAGGGTGACAGGGTGCCTATAAATCCGAGATCACCATGATAAATATCGAACAGTCTGTCGCCACCCGTTTGCCGTGGATCAGTAATCAGCCCAATCTCATCAAGCGCTCCACCTTTGGTTTGCTGCGCAAGCTGGTACACGAGGATGAGATCAACGCATTTTTGGACGAGCATCGGGCGCTGAAAAATTTCAGCTTTATCGACAAGGTGTTTGAGTACTTTAATTTTAGTTACAGCATGTCGGCAAAAAGCCGCGCCAATATTCCGGCCGAAGGGCGGGTGGTGATTGTGGCCAATCACCCCATCGGTTCTCTTGATGGCTTGGCGCTCTTGCGTGCCGTGGGCGAGATTCGCACCGATGTGAAGATTGTCGCCAACGATCTTCTCAGCAGTTTTGAGCAGCTGACTGATTTGTTGCTTCCGCTAGATAATATGGGACGCTCCTCATATCGCCGCAGCTATAAAGCCGTGGTGGAGGCGCTGGAACAAGACGCTGCGGTGATCGTGTTTCCCGCCGGGGAAGTCTCTCGCGCAAGCCCTGTGGGTATTCGCGACGGCAAATGGCAAACGGGCTTTTTACACTTTGCGCGCAGGGCCAAGGCGAATTTATTGCCAGTGCACATCGATGCCAAAAACTCGGCGCTGTTCTACAGTTTATCGATGCTCTATAAGCCACTTAGCACCTTGTGGCTGGCGCGGGAGATGTTCAATAAATACCACATGGATATTCACTTCACCGTGGGCGATCCCATACCCGCAGTCAGTGTCGATTCGGTACAGGTAGCGGATCGGTTTTTGGCCCAGCGGCTCAAAAAATACATCTACAAGATGGGCAAAGGTAAATCCAAGGGTTTTGTTACGGAAAAAACCATCGCCCACCCAGAGGCCGCCAGCCGGGTCAAGTCGCAGCTCGAAAGTGAATTGTTGCTGGGCAAAACGCGCGACGATAACGCCATTTATCTGTGCCAGTACCGAGAGGATACGCCTCTGATGCGCGAGCTGGGCCGGTTGCGGGAAAAAACCTTTCGCAAAGTGGGGGAGGGCACGGGATCACGGCGCGATCTCGATCGCTATGATCGCAGCTACCAGCACCTGGTGCTCTGGGACAACGAACGGTTGGCCATTGCCGGCGCTTACCGACTGGGCGACTGCGGGGAGATTTTACGCCGTGAAGGTCAGGCGGGTCTCTACACTGCCGAGCTGTTTAATTATCAAGCAGCTGCCGAGCCATTGCTTGCGCAGGCCGTGGAGTTGGGCCGCAGCTTTGTGGCGCCCGACTACTGGGGTAAGAATAGCCTGGACTATTTATGGCAGGGCTTGGGCGCACTCTTGCAACACCGGCCCGACATACGTTACTTGATTGGCCCTGTGTCGATGAGTGCCGATGTTCCCAAGCCGTTGCGCGACCGGCTGGTGCATCACTACCAAAGCTTTCACGCCAGCGCGTCGGTACTGGCCGTCAGTAATACGCCCTTTGTTTTAGAGCCGCACATCCAGGAGGCGCTCGACCTGGAAATGGCTGAATGCGACCGCGAGACCAGTTTTAAGCGCCTGCAGGCCGCCTTTGCCAGCGAGCAATGTAAATTGCCTGTACTTTTTAAGCAATATGCCGCGCTGTTTGAGGAGGGCGGCTTTACCCTGATGGACTTTGGCGTCGACCCCGAATTTGGCCACTGTGTAGACGGTTTATTTATCGCGGATTTGCGGCTATTGAAGGCGGCAAAACGCAAACGATACCTTGGTGCACAATAATAGGTTGTCACTGATTGATTGGGGCCTTTGGCCCCATTTTTTATGCACTTTTAATTCCTGAGTGCAATGTCTGTCCACCCCAAGTTCTGTAAAAGCTGGCCCGTTTCTTGAATACGTCAAGGGACAGGCAGCCGCCTATGGTTGCCGGCTGCGTCTAATGATGGAAGGGAAGTATGGGTAATCGAACAATCGCCACTTGGGTACTGAGCGCACTTTTGTGCGCACCACTGCATTACAGCTACGGCGCCGGTATGAGTGACGAGGAAATGCTCTCGCTCACGGCGGACCTGCTATTGATTAAATACGAGGCGAGTGTGAATACCTGCGATCGTCTTGAGGCGCGCAATATGACCGCGCTTTACAATGCCTTGCGTGAACTTGACCAATTGCGCCGAGCGCAAGTGCCTGCGGTGAGCAGCAAGGCCATTGACCAGGCCAAGTCGAGCTATCGTATGGGTTTGGCGGGTCTGCCAGTGCCCGATGTCAAGGAGGCGGATCAAGTGGCGCTGATATGCGATCGCACCTTACAGATGATGGAGTCCGTCGACGCCGAGAGTCTGGTTGAGATGGTGCAAAAAGGTGCCGACAAATACCGCCTACTGTTTGCTCAATCCAAATAGCAACTCACTTGCTTATTCTATAGGCGTCCTTGCGTGGCTCGAGTGCGCACCTAAAGTGTGCAAGAGTCAGGGCTGTGCACCGAACTTGCCCGCAGAACTGGTCAGTTCCTTGTCGGGGCGTATTGACTTTACGTTAGCGTAAAGCGGTATGCTTTCACCCGAACGCAATCGAGAGAACATCCGATCAGGAGTCATAATGGACGCAGAATTTTGGCACAGCCGATGGGCCAGTAACAATATCGCCTTTCACGAGGGCGCCCCTAACGCGCTGTTGACGCGCTATTTTGCGCGCCTGCAGCTCGCAGAACATAGCCGGGTGTTTTTGCCATTGTGCGGTAAAACGCGCGATATTAGCTGGTTGCGCGCGCAGGGCCATCAGGTGGTGGGCGCTGAACTGAGTCGAATGGCCATAGAGCAGCTTTTTTCTGATCTCATGCTCGAGCCTACAATCACCCAGCACAAGAACTTGGAGAAATTCAGTGCAGCGGGCATTGATATTTGGGTGGGCGATCTATTTGAACTAACCGCCGAGCAGCTTGGGCCAGTGGATGCGATTTACGACCGGGCAGCGCTGGTGGCCTTACCCGCCGCGATGCGCGAGCAATACACTGCCCACCTGCGGACAATCTCCGGCCAAGCGCCACAGCTGTTGATTTGTTTTGTGTACGATCAGCGATTGCAGGATGGCCCTCCCTTTTCCATCGAGGCCAGCGAAGTGCAAAGGCATTACGCCGCGCACTACAGCCTGCAATGCCTGGACGTGGTCGAGGTGCCCGGTGGTTTGAAGGGGCGCTGCGCCGCGACTGAGCAAGTGTGGCTGCTGGAAAATAACTAGCCGGCAGCTCAGCGCCATTGTTGCGAAGCGGGCGGATGAAAAGCAAAAGGGATGCTAAAAAGGGCGCTGCTGCGCGCCCACAGAGCTTGGCGGTGTCAGTCGGGCCAAGCGTAACCTTGGAATTGCGCACGCAAATCTTTTTTGCTGACCTTACCGGTGGCGGTGTGTGGCAACTCCGCCACTAGCTCGCAGGCCTCTGGAATCCACCATTTGGCTACCTTGCCGTCGAAGTGTGCCAGCAGGGCGGCCTTGTCGATCGCTTTTCCGGGTTTGGCCACCACCACTAACAGCGGGCGTTCAGTCCATTTGGGGTGCGCAACGCCAATGACGGCGGCCTCGGCCACCTGTGGGTGGGTCATGGCGCAATTCTCCAGTTCAATGGAGGATATCCACTCGCCGCCCGATTTGATGACGTCTTTGGTGCGGTCGGTTATCTGCATATAGCCTTCCGGGTCCATGGCGGCCACGTCGCCCGTTTCAAACCAGCCGTCGGCGTCGCAGGCATCGCGTTCGGCTTTAAAGTAGCGCTGGATCACCCAGGGGCCGCGCACTTTCACCGCGCCGGCCGATACGCCGTCCCAGGGTAGCTCGACGTTGTTGTCGTCTACGATTTTGATGTCGACACCATAGGCTGGGCGCCCCTGCTTTAGCCGAACTTTAGTTTTTTCTGCCTCGCTCCAGCCTTGCATATGGGGTTTCAGAGTATTGTAAGTGCCGAGCGGGCTCATCTCTGTCATACCCCAGGCGTGGTGGACTTCCACGTCGTGCTGCTCCCGGAAAGCATCAAAAATAGGCTGCGGGCAAGCTGCGCCACCGGTTACAACCCGCATCAATGAGGGCACTGTGGCCTGGCTTTGCTCCAAATAATTTAACAGCGCGAGCCAGACAGTGGGCACGCCGGCGGAAATCGTGACTTGCTCGCGATTTATCAGCGCGCAGAGTGTTTCGCCATCACCCATTTTGGGGCCGGGCATAACCAGTTTGGAGCCAATCATGGGCACGGTGTAGACCAGGCCCCAGCCATTAACGTGAAACATCGGCACGATGGGCAATACAACATCGCGTACCGAAATACCAAACACATCCGGCATGGCAGTGGCGTAGGTGTGTAACACGGTGCTGCGGTGGGCGTAGAGTACGCCCTTGGGATTACCCGTGGTGCCCGACGTGTAACAAAGTGCACTGGCCGCGTTTTCGTCAATGTCAGGCCAATGGAACTGGTCGGACTCATCGGCAATCAGCGTTTCATAACAAAGCAAGTTGGACAGGCTGCTTTCTTTGGGCATCATCGCTTCACTGGTCAGCACGATGTAACCCTTAACATTGGGCAAGCTCGGCGCCAATTTTTCCAGCAGCGGCACAAATAACACATCGATAAACAGGTACTGATCCTCGGCGTGGTTGATGATGTAGCTCAATTGCTCCGGAAACAGGCGCGGGTTGACCGTGTGACACACCATGCCCGAACAGGAAATCGCGTAGTAGAGTTCAAAGTGCCGGTAGTCGTTCCAAGCCAGCGTGCCAATCACATCGCCGGCCTTAACGCCCAGCTTGTGCAGCGCATTTGCCAGTTTGCGCACCCGCTGGAAGGCATCCGCATAGCTGTAGCGGTGGTTGGGATTATCGGCGGTGACACTGACAATTTCGCTGTGGGCATACACCTTTTCTGCAAAGTGCATGATGCTGGTTGTTGTCAGTGGTGTATTCATCATCTGGCCGAGCATGGCAAACCTCGCTGTCGTTATTGTTGTTGTGGGTAAAGCTGCGCAAGCCGTTGGGGGCTGCGCACGAAATAATTACTCTACAATTTTTATCCACTCGCCCGGTGTGGGCTCGCCGCGCGGGTAGTCGCCGTTGAGCAGGCGCAGTTGATCGGCGCCGTTGGGCCCCAGGCGACCGTGATCAGACAGTGCCTGATAGCTGGTGTTTTCATTGGCGATGACGTAGCGCAAATGTTTAGAGGCCCCTTTAGGCGGTACGCGGGCGGGCTGAAAGGTGGTGATGACTTCTTTGAAACCGGCGTCGTCTGCCTCGTTAGTAATGCTGCCGGTAAATTGGTAGGCGCGATTACCCTGAAACAGTACCGCCACCCGTTGTGCGGGCTGGCCGTCCTTCGCCGCCACCACACCCGTGTGGCCGGTAAGGCCAAATTGGCTGAGGGGTTCAGACTCAGCCAGCAGGCCAGTGTTTAATTCGTCGCGCAAGTAGGCGCTGGGCTCCATGGGTACTTTTAGGAGCGCAATGCCGAGCGTCAATTGGGTGTGTTTATCTTCCGGTTGAATTACCAGGCTGCTGCGCTGATTTTCCACCGACCAGCCCTTGGGATGCACGAAGGTAAATCCCAGTTTGCTGTGCATATAGCGGTTTTCCTGCCCGGGCAGGGCCATGTCGTAATTGATGCCAATCACCATGCCGTTTGTGGCCTGGCGAAATTCGGCGGTGTTGAGCTGGCCGTCGGCGCCTTTTGGCAAGGTGCCCGCCGTGGCGATTACTTCTTGCAGCCGCTGGTCATTGCGCGGGTGTGTGGAAAATACGCCGTGATAACTTTTGGGCTTCTGGCCCGCTTCTTTGGCGCGAAAGCGCGCGTAGCGCTCCTGATCCTTCAGTACCCCAATCACGTCAATCATTGCCGCGGGGTCGTAGTGGGCTCTGTGCAAATATTGGGCGCCAAAACTGTCGGCCTCTAACTCCATATCGCGGCCATAGCCGGACACGGCAGCACTGGTCCACAGATCGGCGGCATCGGCCACCACCATGCTGCCCGTGGTGATAACGGTGGCCACACTGACGGCGCTGGCGCCTTTGCGGGCGGCATCTTGACGAACTGTGTGGCGCGCCGTGACGTGGGCAATTTCGTGGGCAATGACGGCGGCCAATTGTGCCTCATTACTCAGATAGCCAATCAGGCCGCGGTTGATATAAATGTAACCACCGGGTAACGCGAAGGCGTTGATGTCTGGGCTATCGATAATGGTAAAGGTGTAGGTGATTTCAGGTCGGTCGCTGACCTTGGCCAAGCGCTGGCCAATGTCATTCACATACTGCGTAAGTTTTTCGTCTTGATAGACGGGCATAGAGGCGAGAATTTTCTCGTGCAATTCTTTGCCTTTTTCGATTTCGCTGGACTCGCTCATAAACACAAAGTCTGGCGTGCCGGTGGCGGGATTAACTGCACAGCCAGCCGCGCCTAACAGCGCGACAACAGTGAGCAAAGCAAGCGGGGCCTGTAAAGGTTTCATGTGAACGATCCCTTGTTAGCTATCGGGTTTTAAAAATTTTCGCAGCTGGGTGCCAAGTCCTTCACACGCGCCTGCCTGCACGCGCGCGATGAGCGGTATGGGCACCACAATGGCGGGCATGTAAGAGGTGCCAGAGGCATCGGCGCTGATTTTTCCCACTACTTTGCCCTGATCGAAATCCCAAATGGTGGCTTCGTAGTCCGACTCCTTGTCCCAGGTACCAAAACCAAAGCAGCCAGCGCCGCCCGGTCCCACGGAGCAGCCGATGGAGCCGGCGCTGTTGGTGGTTTGTGTATGACCATCGATCCAAATGATGTAGTGCACGTCGTATTCGCGCAGCACGTGGGCCACATCGTCGCGCTGGGCAATCCGATGTAAGCTGCGCACCGACATGGGCGCAATGCGGGGCTCAAACCAGGGGTAGAGGCGATCGATGAACTCCCGCTCGGGAATGACTTTTATATTGTTGCCGTTACTGATTTCGGCACCGATACAATCCACTAGATCGGGTTCAGTTTCGTAATCACTGGAGTGTCGGCGGCCGAGTACGACAACACTGTCGGTGGCATCCAGGCTGGCGTTACCGCGTTTAAATTCGTCAACGGTGACCGAGGTACAACCTGCCAGCAACAGCCAACTGGCCCAGAGGCATGCTATTAACACAAATTGTTTGGCCATTACTCGTCCTCCTCACTAGGAGCCAGCGGGCGCGGGTGCTTGGGCGGCGCGACTGGTTGTCGGGGTAGCTCTAGCCAGGCTTTGATTTCGGGCACCCGATCAAAGCCTGTAATAAAGCTGGCGCCCGCGTCGCGCAGTGCCATCATAACCGCCTGGTTTAACGCATCCTCCTCCGATTTTAGAAAAGCTGTGGGCGTTTTTCCGTAGGCGGGCATGACCCAGTCTGCCACCAATGCACCCTGGTTGTCATATACCTGAATACTGTATTTGATCCACACTTCAAAGATGTTGACTTTGGTTTCGCGCGGCATAGCGTACTGAAATTCTTTGACGCGGGGCAGTATGACTAAGTCTACCGGCGCTGGCTGTGCCGCTTGGGGGATGTCGGGCAAGTTTTCCACTCGGGTAAACATGGCGGTGAGTAGCGTGTTTAGCAGTTTGCGCTGAGCACCGCCGGTGCCGATGGTCCATTTCAGCCGGTCTTTACTCTTCTCTTCGTATTGGAAGGTTTGAAAGCGGGGGTTGTCTACCACGCCCACACTCAGTATCTTTTTGTCGACCAGCGGCGTCGGGATATCGCCTTTGACGTCGACTTTGCCGGCACAGGCGGTCAAAAAAACCAGCGCGACGATCGTAAGCCCGCGCCCAACTAACCCATAATTACTCTGTGCCATAGTCGATACTCTTCGCCTGATTGATGTGGCGTTTGGCTGAATATACCTCAGCGTTGTTGATGGTAGTCGTTTAATCCTACAAAAGTACCGCCATTGCGGAAGGTGAGTTCGCGCATTAGCGCTGCAAAGCGAAAAACACCCTGGCGGTTTGGTACACGTGGGTCAAATTGTATGGGAAAGCCCACTGCGTGAATGCGAACCCTTGGTTGGTCATTGTCGCTATTGCGATTTAGTCGATCCACAATATTGACCACCTGGGTAATAGATTTACCGGTAAAGTCATCGCCCATTACGTAGATGCTCACGCGCTTGTCGGGGTCGTAAAAGGTGCGCACGGCCTTTTGGATACCTTCTACCGGGCTGGAATTACTGAATGGGTTCCAGCTGCGCAGTCGATTGATAATTGCCTTGCGACGAGAAGGACTGTCTGAGATCCACTCATCCCGGAAGGAGGTGAACATGTATTGCCCCATATCGTTCATGATCTGAATGCCCTTTACCGATGGATAGATATCCAGTATGGCAATCATTTCATCCATCATGCGTGGCCAGGCAAAGTTAAACATACTGCCCGAGGTATCGATGATAAAAATAATGTACTCGCTGTCCACGGGAATACCGCCGATAATATTATTCTGGCGGGCAAAGCGATTGCCCAGCAAGCGTTGCATTTCTTCGGTCAGGCTTTGGGTGGCGCTGGCCAATTTGCCCAGTTCGTTGTCGTCGCTGCTGGATTGGCGCGCAAGTGATGCGTAGCGTGCCTGCAGCGTTTGAAGCTTGCCGCGCAGTATTGCAATGCGAGCGGTTTCGGCGTCCAGCTGTTCGTGCTTAGCGTTGAGGTCGCGATTGAGCAAGGTGGTTTCACCGCGTATCTCAAACAGTTGTCGCTGCAGGTCTGCTACCTGGCCTTTGCGGTCGATCTGAGTTTCTTCGAGCACCACAATAGGTACGGTTTTAGTGATCATCAGCAGCAATACAATGGCGCCAAAGCCGCAGCAGATCACGTCCAGAAAGGAGACGTTGAACTCGTCGGTTTGGCGCTGCTTGCGTTTCATTATGGCCAGTCCTTAGATGGGCTGATAAAGGAGCCCCGCGTGGCCATGGCCAAATACCAGAAGTGTGCGGCTGCCATAGGGTCACCCTCCATCGGTGCGAGAATAACGTTGACCGGCACACCCTTGGGCAAGAGGCTTGCCGCTTGCTGGAATAGTTTTTCCCGCTCGGGCCCGGTGACAGTGTTGCGCTTGGGGGCCACCATACCCTGGGTGGGCAGCCCGTCGGTGAGCAGAATAATATTGTCTGGCCTGGGGTTCAGCGCATTGATTGCGTGAAAGGCGCGCTCCAAGCTAGTGCCGCCGGACGGTGTCGTTTTGCGTAAATTAAGAATAGCCAATTCCAGCTGTTTTTGGTCTGAAACTCGCAGCCACTGGCCCATGGTGCCGTCTAGCGCTGGCTTTACATCGGTATTAAAGCCGTAAATTTGGTACTGGCTTTGCTGCGGCAGTTGCGCAGCCAACCATTTCACCGTAGCTAAACTGCGGCGCCACTTAGGGGCCTGTTGCTTGACTGTGTCGCTCATGTTGCGGGTGCGAATGATATTGATGAGTTTTTCATCCAGCATGCTGGCCGAGGTGTCCAGCAAGATCAGGATGCGCGCGCCGCCGAGCTTCAGGCCGGTGAGGTACTGGCGATCGCCGTCGCCCAAGTATTGCAGGGCATCTTGGCCGCGCTGCTGGTCTTCGGCCTTGAGCCGTTCAATTTCGGTTTGCAGCTTTTCTCGCTCTTCTTTCAAACGCTGAATTTCTGCCTCCACGTCGCGGCTGGAAAATTCATCCAGTTTACCCTGGGTCAGATTTACATCTTCCAGTATGCGCCGCGCCAGTCCCTGGGCCTCTACGTGTTGTTGATCCAGTGCCGACAAGGTATTGCGCAGCGCCACAAGGTTTTTTTGTCCCTCGCGAATTTCTTCGTCCAACTGCTCCACTTCGGCACTCAGATAATCTGTTTGGACGTCGGCACGGGTATCTATATCGTGTTTGATAATCAGAAATATCAACGCCACGGCGCCAAAGCCGCACGACATAATGTCGAGAAACGACAGCGAAAAGGTCGAAAACCCCCGCTTACGCGCCATTGGACACTACCTGAATGAGCTGCAGCTGGCAGTTTTGCCAGGTCACCAGTTGGCCCATTGCCAGCGGAAAGTTTTCGCCGGCCGGCTGGCCATTCAGCTGACAGGGCAGGGTTGTGCGGCAATACCAGGTTGCACCCTCGCGGTAGAATTCAATATCTGCTTGGGCGCCTGTGCTGGTGACCAATTCTTCACCCTTCACCCGCAAGCGCAGATCGCTGGTCAGTGGACGCGCCACATGGTTGATGCGCAGGTGTGTGGCGTTTGGGGCTGTACGCCGTTGCGCGTCTGGATGCCCGCTGGCCGAAGCTGGTACCGGCAGGCTGCGCAGCAGTTGCAGTGGGCCGGTTAGCTGAGGTGCCAGGGCAGCGAGCGCTGTTTGCATTTGCGCGTCCGTTACTGCAATACCGTTCAAGCCAGGCAGGTATTGGGCTACAGGTGACAGCAGTTGCACGCCGCCCGAGCGCGCCAGCTGTTCGCCTAACGCTGACCACAGTGGCTCGAAGTGCGCGCGCTTGAGTTCGATGGTCTTGTCGTCGATTGCGAGCTCAATGCTGGGCGACTGTGCAAGCTGTACCATGCAAGGTAGCCATTGGTTAAACAGGCGCTGTTCGCTTTCCGCGGAGTGCAGTGGGTTGTAGCGGGTTTGCTGGATACAGGCGGCGGCTGTGTGCTTTAGCCAGCCTTCCGCCAGGGTGGCCATGCCGCAGTCGGGTAGATCCCACTCCCGAGCAATCACCAATTGTCCATCCCGTTGGTGCAATTGCGTAACATGGGCTTGGTGCAGGCAGATGTCGACGTGAATCAATGGCTCGGCCACGCTGCCTGCATCGTGTAAAAACCCTTGGCAGTGCAGCAGGGCGTTGTGAACAAAACCGGCGGGTTTGGCGCCCAGGGCTTGTAACATGCCCGCTAGGAGTGCGTATTGTTCTTGCTGATAGCGGTAACTGGGTGCCACCACCAAAGGCGCCTCTGTGTCAAAGTCGGCCAGCCACTGCGCCAGTTGACGATAGGCGAGATCGGCGTGGTGTCGATAGCGGCTGTCGGGCAATTTGATTGGCGACTGATTGAGTTGTTGCCAATGTTGGTTATAGGCCAGCAGGGGTTTAATGCGCGCGCGGGCCACGGCCGCGTCTCCACTGATCAGCGCGTCTTGATCAAATACCAATTGTGCCGGGGTGGCTAACTGTTCGCCCTGCGCGTTGAACAGTTGTACGTGAAAATCATTGAGGTGCAGCAGGCTGCAGGTCATGGCGCTATTCCGATTTCAATTGTTTGAGGAGTTTGTCATCGCAATAGCTTTGTGTGTCGAGTACCAGCCGCTCCTGCAGCAACTGCAACTGATGTGTGAAAAACATAATGATAATACTGATAACCAGGGCCACGAAGGTGGAGTTAAAGGCTACACCCAAGCTAACGGTGACGCCGGCAATATCGCCTTCCACTGCGCGATGCGCTTGGCCCAAGGCTTCGCCAATGCCGCGCACCGTACCGATAAAGCCGATGGAGGGAATGGCCCAGGCAATGTAGCGCACCATGGCCAATTCACTGTCTAGCCGGTCTGATTCTGAATCGCATATTTCTTTGACGACGTTGGCGGCGTCCCCGATGTGGTGGGTTGAGCCAAAGCGTTGCAGGGCTGCATTGAGCGCGCGCGCCACCAGTAGGCTGCGTTTTTCGCCGGGCAAATTTTCCAGATGGCGCGACAGTGCGCGTGTGTCCTCGGGTAGCACGCTGGTGCTGTTGTCGACAGGCAAGAGATTTTCATCCAACAGCTTTCGCTCGGCCATGCCATTGCGGGCCTTTAAGCCCATGATGGCCATGGCCCATAGCATTAATACAAAACAAGCCTCTTGCTCGTAGTCGCGCAGTACCACGTAAAAAGAACGCTGCACCACGTAGGTCTCGCCGGCAGCTTGGCGCGCCATTTGTTCTTCCAGCATGGCGTTGGCCGTGGGCCGAATGAGTGACACGTAAATGGCGTGCACAATGATGATAGAAAGTAACAGGGCGAACACCTGAAAGATGAAATCTGATCCTGTTTGTCGTTTCATAGCCTGTCCTTAATCACCTGGGGTTGCGCGTATCGGTTGCTAAATGTCCACGGGAAAGGACACTGAAAGATCTTCAGAAATCTCTTCGCTGGGAGTGTAGTTTGGGTCGCCACTGCCACCGCTTGGCTGCGGCGTGGATTGCGCGGTGGTCGCGGCTTGTGGCGTCGCGTTGGGTGCTTCGGTGTTTTCGTCTTGGGCCAAGACAAAGGCAGTAACACTGACGAGCAAGCAGCAGCACAGAGTTAACCACAGCTTGCCTGGCTTGCTGAGTATGTTATTCACTCTGGCTGACCTCCTTTCTCGGTTCTACAAAGCGGGCGATTCGAAAGCCCAGGTCGTGGCGCGGTTGATCGCCATAATCGCGATAGGCCAGGCGCAATTCGGTAATGCCGCCGTGCGCCCAACTCGAACCGCGAATGACGTGGTAATCGCCTTTTTCTGGGCCTAAGGGGTCGGTTTCCGTTTGCAAATTAAGGCCGGTGCCGACGCCATAAAAGTCGTTCACCCACTCGGATACATTGCCGCCAACATCGTAAATGCCCTTGGCGTTGGGCGGAAATTTACCCACGGGTGAGGTCACCGGGTAGCCGTCGTTGTAATCCAGTAAAACCAGGCCTAGCAGTGAAGCCGCCGAGCGATCGCCGAAATTGCCTGCGTTGGCAGGAGGCGGTAGCTGATTTCCCCAGGGGTACTTGCGCATGCCATCCTTATCTTGCACGCGGGCAAGCCACGACCACTCAGCTTCGGTCAGCAGTCGATATCCCGTCGCATCGGGGTTAAAGCCGACCACTTTGCCGCCAGCCTCCCGATAAAAGGCGGGTAGTTTTTCCTTGGCCGACAACCAATTGCAAAACCTTGCGGCCTGCTCCCAGGTTACGTTCACCACTGGCTGATTCTCGCTGAATAGGCTGTTGCCCTTGACGTGGCTGGATGAGTGAAAGCGTTCAAATTTCACGTAATCCGAATTGGTCACCAATAGCGGCGATGCGTAAAAGGCGCGGGTAAGTGCAATCTGGCGCAATGTTTCGTTGGAGCGGCGGCCTTGTTCGCGCCTCGACGAGCCCATGGTGAACCGGGCGTTGGGCTTAAATAGTGTTAGCGATTGTCCGGTGGCCGTGCGCAAGGTCTTCGGAATTTTGTCCCATTTGGCTTGATCCACTGTTCGCAATACGACTTTTAACTGTTGGGTGAGCGCGGGTCTGGGAGTCACCTCTGCCTCGAAGGTCTCGTAGCCGGCCTTTTTCACACTGATGGTGTGGGGCCTTGCAGGCAGTGACAGTGTTTGGTTGGCGCGGCCAAACAGACGGCCATCCACGTAGAGCTCGGTGTCTGGAAAATTAGCCGAAATGGCCACCTTGCCCAAGGCTGGCTCCAAATTGAGATTCAGTGTTTTACTGCTGCCAGAGTCGATCGATACTTGTGTGCTGGCTTCTTGATAGCCTTCTTTAAACACTTTTATACGGTGGCTTTGGTTGGGTGCCAGCGCGATCTCCATGGGGGTCTGACCGAGAAAGTTGCTGTTCAGCGTGACGCTGGCACCGCTCGGGCGAGTCGTGAGAGTTAATTTTCCATCGGCTTTTTGCAGTGTGATTTCAGGCAGAATCAATTGCTCGCCGGCTTTAAATTCGAAACTGTCTTGCCAGATTTTATAACCGTCAAGTTGCAGTAAAAGTTGTTGTTCGCCGCGCATTATCTGAAATTCACCGGGCGTTTTTCCCAGGCTATCGCTGCCAATGCGAACTTCGGCACCGGCGGGTTGTGTGGTGATTTGAACATTGGCCCAGGCTGGTTGCAACGCGACCGATTGTGTTAGCAGTAGGTCTTTGCCCTCGATGGTGATGTGTTGCTCGTGGGGCAAGTAGCGTGGATGCAGTACTTTTAACGCGTGTACACCGGGGCTGATATCGGCAATTTCCTTACCGCTAAAGCCCACGGGCACGTCGTTTAGAAACACTTCTGCTTCTTGCTCGGAAGCATTGGTTGTCACCAATAAGCGTCCCGGGAGTTTGGCCAACTCAAATCGAAATTGCTGCTCGGCGTCGTCGCCTACGGTAATCGTTTGCTGCAGTGCGTGGTAGCCGGGGTGCGACAGACTCAAGTGGTACTCGCCGGGCAATAACAACCAGGCGTTAGCTAATTTAATTTTTACTCCGCCGGTCACTTCGACGCTGGCAGCGGCCGGCAGGGTCGCAAAGGTCACAGAGCGGGATACCAGTAAAAATATCACTGCAATGAGCCCAACAAATAAGGGTGTGGCGACTAAGATTTGTCGTCGGCTGGGCCGCCAACGGCGTTGACGGGTTTGCGCTTCACTGGGTGCAAAAGGTGTCGGCTCAATGACGACAGACTGGTGCTCTCCCGATGCTTCCGTGGCTTGAGGCAGTGATTCCTGCTGCGTCATGATGTCCTCTAAGTTATAGGGCGATTAGCCGCCCAGCGCTATTTTTTCAGTGCAGCGTATGGTCACCGTCACCTGGTTGGCTTCCAGTGCAACCGTAAATTCTTCTCTGACGTCGCGGTAGCCGGGCCGCGAGCCCACTGCCACATAAGTACCGGGCCGCAATGACAATACGTGTTGTTCAAAATTGCCAATTCGGCCCACGTGGTAGATGGTCACCTGGGTGAGGTTGTCAGATTCGAGAATGACCTGACGTGGAAGCGTCACCTGGGTCAATAGCTCGCGCAGCGCCTTGCGCTGTTGTTCCAGGTGTGGGCCGCCGTCGCCCAACTCGTCCAAATCCTGCAGGGTTTGCTGCGCAGCTTGAAGGTTGGCCGGTTTATTTAGCTGCAGTGCATTGTCCAGAATTTTTGCCGTGCGCTGGGCCAGCTCTGCACGCGCATCGGTGCGCAGCTTGCCCACCATGGCATCCACCAATGTACTGTCTTTTTCCAGCAGTGACCGGTACAGGGTGTTGGCGGCTTGCCAGCGCTCTTCCGCCTCTGCCTGGCGCGCCTCGGCTAAGGTGCGGGTAATGCTGGCGTGCAGGCTTTGGCTGCCCACCTGCTGCAATGCCAGGTCGACGGAGGGGTCGCTGGGTTTGATTTTTGCGGCTTTTAAAAACTGCGCGCGCGCGTCTGAAAAGGCCTGTTTGTCTAATGCTTTAAAGCCGGCTGACATGGCCTGCGTAAAATTGCGGTCGCGAATTTTTGCGGATATGTCATCGAGGGCGGCTCGCGCCAGCGGGGAGTTGGGGTCCAGCGCCAGGGCCGCTTGATAGTGATCGCGGGCGGCCACCCAGTGATCTGTCTTTTCTTCCAGCCGGCCTTTGCGCAGTAATTCGAGCACTTGGTCGAGGGCCTCGGCACTTTGTTTGCCGGTTTGTGCGGCGGAATTATTGGGATCGATGGCGAGCGCCAAGTCAAAGGCGGTATTGGCCGCTGGTGCATCTTTAGCCTCAAGTGCCGCTTGTCCCAGGTCAAGCTGGGCGTCCAAGGCCGCACCGGCGGCATTTTTCAGCGACTGTAGCTGGGCCAGAGCGCTCTGGTAGTGTTCTTGGGCCGTGCTAAACGCGCGCTGGCGATAGTATTCATCGGCTTTAAAGGCAGTATCTAAGGCCGCTTGGTAGGCTTGTGGATTCCAATCTAATACGCGCTGGCCTTCCAGCTGATCCTGCAGTTGCAGTACCTTGCTAAGTATTTCCTGGGCGGCTTTGCGCTCGCGCGCAAGCTGGGCGTCGGCGAAGGGGGAGTCCACGGGGGCGGTTTGCACCGGACCTGGTGCGCTCGCGGCGGAATCCTGTGGTTTGATTTCTACGGGGCCAACTAAATGGGGCAGCGCAAAAACCACAAATAGCATTAGAGCAATCAACACAGCGATTGCGACATATTGGAGTCGCGATTGCTGCCACCAAGGCAGCGCTTGTGGGTCGTTCATGCAGCAACTTATTCGTTTGGGCCGCAGGCGTTGTGCCTGCGGCGGGGTCTTGTAAGGGCATACTTATTAAAAGCTTTGCCAGTCTACCTTTTTATTATAAGCCGGTTTCGGCTTTGTAGATTTCTTTTAGCAATTCGCGCCACTGATCGTACTGATTCTCCACCGTGCCCGACAGGGTAATGGTGCGGTCTTCCAACTCGATAATTTGCGGTTCAATGGCCGCTTCCAGAGAATCGCCGAGCTCGACCAGCGTCTCGCTGTGGAGTTTGGCCTCTTCGCGCTTGTCAAATCCGCTTTTTACCATATAGCCACCGGCGGCAATGGCCACCTGGCCCGCTGCTCGCCCGGCGCCGCTATTATTGCCGGCCGCGGCAATACCGCCCACGATGGCGGCGATGCCGGCAATGGTGCGGGTAGTGGCCTGGCTTTCCAGTTCGCGCTGAGTAATGACCGCGTCGTAACTTTCGGCCCGCCAAGTTTGGTAGGGACCGTCCATTTCGCGTACGAAAGTACCGTAATAGTCTTGCAAGGTATCCACAAACAGGTAGTCCCGCTCGCGGATGCGACGCACCCGGTTGAGCATTGGATCGTCAGCGGCAGGCAGTCGCACAACGGCAAAGCGCCCGTCTTTAGTTTCTTGCAGGTGATCGCTGAATGCAGTGGGAGAAAAGTCGCGGGCGAAGCGCAGTTCGGCAATGGCGCGCAGGTTGCGCGTTTCTAGGTCACTGAGGGTGCGCTGGTGCGCCAGCATGTCGTTGGCAATTTGGTTGTAAATCCCTTGAAAGGGGTCGGCGTTATTCACCAAGCGCTTATTGTAGGCATAGTGGCTGGCAGTTTCGCGGTAGATGCGTTCAAACCATTGGGCGCCGGAAATGTCAGTGACAGTAATTGCCAGAGCCAGCATTTCGCCGTCGGACTGAATGATTTTGCCTCTGACCGTGACGTCGCTGTTGGTATTGGCTGGCGGTACTACTCGCACGGCGCCCCAGGCGGCGGAGGTTTGCAGTGTTTCCGCAAGCAGCACGGGCATAAAGCGCGACTCGGCCTTGCGAACTTCGGGAAAAATCAGCTCGTCGGAATCGGCCGCGTCATCGATGCCTGGGTCGAATAACTGAATACCCACGTCCAGCAGCAGGTGCTCGGGGATTTCCTCGGTGACTCTGTCGACCGGCACGTGATTGGTGGACTTTACTTTGTGGGAGCTGCAGCCCACC
>NZ_JBTUOC010000088.1:0-54934 GCF_058345725.1 Simiduia sp.
TGGGTCATGGCATCGGGTTCTTTACAGAGATCCAGCAGGGTGCGTGCCACGCGACCGGTCACATCTAAAAACGCCAAATCGCCCACTTTACGGGTGGTGTTGCGTAGGCGCTTCGCCATTTGCGTACCCAGCGCAAATAAAAACTCGGGGTGTGATTCGCTGAGTTCCTGGAACTTGCTGTAGCTGATTTCGGCCACTTCGCATTCGGTTTTGGCGCGTACCCAGGCGCTGCGGGATTCGTCGTCACTCTCAAACAAACCCATCTCGCCGAAAAAGTCGCCGTCGTTAAGGTAGGCCACAATCATTTCGTGGCCGTCGTCGTCCTCGATTAGGACGGTAACTGAGCCTTTGACGATGTAATAGAGCGAATCGCTTTTATCGCCGGCATAGATAATGGTGGTCTTCGCCGGGTAGCGGCGCCGGTGACAATGTTCCAGAAATTTGTCCACGTTTTTTATGTGTGGTGTCAGAGATACTGCGACCAAAATGTAACCCCTTGCGCTTGTTGCCAAAAGCTTTATGTGTGGCCTCGTGGGCCGGCACCGATTATGGCGTTTATCGGGTTTATGTACCAGCGAGCAAGTGACCGATGGTTCTTTGTCGGTCGTAAAAGCCTCCCATAGTGTGAACTGGTAGGCGTTTGCACCCAGTCGTTGGTTGGATACTGGCGTGTTTGTGGCGGCGAGTCCAGCGTTGCCGCCATTTTCTGACGGGGATAAGGTCTACACAGTATTTTGTGCTAATCTGCGCGCCTTTCACGGGTTTTTGCGACAAAGAGGTGAACATGCAGGCAACAGTGAAGTGGGTCGATGGCGTGATGTTCCTGGGAGAGTCCGGCAGTGGGCATCCCGTGGTGATGGATGGTGCCGCAGACCATGGTGGCCGCAATATGGGGGTGCGCCCCATGGAGATGATTTTATTGGGGTTGGGCGGCTGCGCCTCCTTTGACGTAATCAGTATATTGAAAAAGGCGCGCCAGTCGGTGACCGATTGTCGCGTCGAGCTGGAAGCCGAGCGCGCCGACGCCGTACCCTCGCCCTTTACCCGCATACACCTGCGCTTTGTCGTGACTGGCAAGGGTCTCAAAGAGGTTCAGGTAAAGCGCGCTGTCGAGCTGTCGGCCACCAAATACTGCTCGGCCTCGGTAATGCTAGAAGCCGCAGGTGTGGCGCTGAGCCACTCCTATGACGTGGTCGAGGTCGAATAAGGCAACCGCCGCATCGGACCTAGGCGGCGAAGGCGGGCGCCAAAAGCTGCAGCACCGCTTGCAAGCCGCGCTCGTCGGCCGGGCTAAAGGCGGCCGGATCGTTGGAGTCTAGATCCAGTACCGCGCGTACATTGCCCGAGGCATCCAGCACGGGCAGTACAATTTCCGATAGCGTACTGCTCGAGCAGGCGATGTGATACGGCAGGCTGTTGACGTCGGCCACGCGCTGAATGGTTTTGTCGGTGGCCGCTTTACCGCAAACGCCCCGATCAAAGGCAATTTGCAGACAACCGTGGCCGCCTTGATAGGGCCCCACTTTCAGCATGCCGGGTTCCGTCACACGGTAAAAGCCCGTCCAGTGACTGTAGGGCAGCGCCAGATGAATTTCACACACCAGCGTGGCCATCAAGGCGATTTCGTCGGTTTCACCGGCGGTTAAGGCGGTGCAATTGGCAAGTAGTTGCGCGTAAATGGCGTCTTTTTCGGTTTCGGTCATAGGCGATAACTGCTTTTAGTCATGAGAGTGGCTGATGCGCTCATCAACCCTTTTACGAGGGGGGGAAAGGCCAGCCCGCCAGCATCCAGTGCAGCCTGGGCGTGCTTGGCCTCGTCGGCTCGCATCTGCGCAACCACCGCCCGGCTTTTCTGGTCCTCTGCCGGTAGCGACGCCAGGTGGCTATCTAAATGTTTGCATACCTGATCTTCGGTGGCGGCCACGAAGCCCAGGCTGACCTTGTCGCTCACTAAGCCGGCGCCCGCGCCCAGCGCGAACGACAGGCCATACCACAGCGGGTTAAGCAGGCTCGGGCGGCTGTTGAGCTCCCGCAGGCGCTCCTCGCACCAGGCTAGATGGTCCACTTCCTCTTCGGCGGCCTGGGCCATTTCCTGGCGCACTTCCGGTAATTTGGCGGTTAATGCCTGGCCTTGATACAAGGCTTGGGCGCAGACTTCGCCCGTGTGGTTAACGCGCATCAGGCCGGCGGCGTGGCGCTCTTCGGCCGGCGCCAGCGGTGGCTCGGGCAGTGCGCGTGCGGGTGACGGGCGTCGGGCCTGAGCGGTGCCTCCGGCGAGCGTGCGCAGCGCCTTATCGGCTTCTATCAGGCAGCGGTCAATTAAACTGTGTCGAATCATAGCCCTGATGATGTAGTTGAAATGAGGGGCTAGTTTACGGGGTTTCAGGATTTTTTTCTGCCATCGACAGGGTACTATTGCACTGTCTGTAGTTATTCAGCACGCGCGGGTCGAACCCAATTGCCGTTGGCCTCGCGCGTGCAGCACAAGGAGAGGGTAGTGACCGATATTCGAGATCTGGCGTTATTATTGGGGTCCAAAACGCCCCTGTTGCTGTTGGAAACCTTTGACGAACTGCGCGCGTTGGAAACGGTGCAGCGCGCCGTATCGGAGGCCAGCAGCAGCGAGCGGGGCCGATTGCGCAGCCGCCCGGTGTATCGTTGGACTATCACTGATGGATTGGTGCGCCTAGGTTTTGGCGGCGAATTGTCGCTCAGTCCGATGGCCGGTGAGCCCCTGCCGCACCAAGAACCCGACGCGGTGTTGTTGCACCTCAAAACTGTGGAAAAACCCGCCGTAGTGATCCTGTGCGATTTTCACCCCTACCTGGAAGGCAATCCAAAGATTGTGCGAATGTTGAAAGACATCGCCATTGGCCACGCCCAGAATCGGCACACGTTGGTACTGGTCAGCCACGCCATCAAATTACCGCCAGAATTGTCGCGCATGGCGGCGCGCTTTAGCCTGTCGATGCCGTCGGACGAAGAGATCATGACCATCATTCGCGAAGAGGCCAAGGCCTGGTCGGCCAAAGGGCAGCGAGTGCGTGCAGACAGTGAAACCCTGGCGCGCATGGTGAGCAATTTAAAAGGGCTTAGTTTTGCCGACGTGCGCACCCTGGTGCGCTCAGCCATTGTGGACGACGGTGCGATAACCGATTCCGACCTGCCGGCGATTAACAAAGCTAAATTTGAATTGTTAAATCTCGACGGCGTAGTGTCCTTTGAGTTTGACACTGCCAGTTTTGCCGATGTGGGCGGACTGGCGCGCTTAAAAGCCTGGCTGAATAACCGCCATTCGGCGTTCGTCGATGGCGCGCTGGCCGATAAGCCCAAGGGTTTGATGTTGTTGGGTGTACAGGGCAGCGGCAAAAGTTTGGCCGCCAAGGCGGTGGCCGGTCTGTGGAGCGTGCCACTCTTGCGCCTGGATTTTGGCGCGCTTTATAACAAGTACCACGGCGAATCCGAGCGCAATTTGCGCGAGGCGCTGGCGCTAGCCGATCGCATGGCGCCTTGTGTGCTGTGGATGGACGAAGTGGAAAAGGGCCTGTCCACCGACGGCAGCGACAGCGGCACCAGCAAGCGCTTGCTGGCGACACTACTCACTTGGCAGGCCGAGCGCAAAACGCCGGTTTTTGTGGTGGCCACCGCCAACGATATTTCCGCACTGCCCCCCGAGCTGATGCGCAAGGGCCGTCTGGATGAAATATTTTTCGTGGATTTGCCCAAGAGCGAGGTGCGCGAACAGATATTTGCCATTCACTTAAAGCGCCGAGGCCTGGAGCGGCTGGCTATTCAACTGCCCATTTTGGCGGCTGCCGCCGAGGGCTTTTCCGGTGCCGAAATCGAGCAGGCCATCGTCTCGGCTATCTATTCCGCGCGCGCCAAGGGCGAGGCCTGCGGCGTACAGGAAATTTTACACGAACTGGCCAACACTAACCCACTGTCGGTGGTGATGGCCGAGCAGGTGGCGCAGTTGCGCGCCTGGGCGCAGGAGCGGTGCGTGCAAGCAGACTGAGTTACACAAACATTTAAGCCAAGTATTAAAAACGCCCCGCGAGTTGCACTCGCGGGGCGTTATTTTTTGCGCGATTCGTCAGACCTGTTTAGTCAGCTCTGCTGCTCGCGGGCGATGGCGCGATAGGCGATATCGGTGCGGCAGAAACTGCCATCCCAGCGAACCTGTTTGGCCAGTGCATAGGCGCGTTGCTGGGCGTCGCTTACGCTGTTGCCGAGCGCCGTAGCGCACAGCACGCGGCCGCCGTTGGTGACCACTTGCCCGTCCACCAACTGGGTGCCGGCGTGAAATACTTTTTCGCCGGCGGTGTCCTTTTGGGGCAGACCGTGAATGGTATCGCCCTTGCGGTAACTGCCGGGATAGCCTCCAGCGGCTAGCACGATGCCAACGGCGGCGCGCGGGTCCCACTGGGCGTAGGTTTGATCCAGTTTGCCTTCCAGTGCCGCGTTGCACAGACCCACCAAATCCGATTGCAGGCGCAGCATGATCGGTTGCGTTTCTGGATCGCCAAAGCGGCAGTTGTACTCAATGACTTTCGGGTTGCCCTCGGCATCGATCATTAAGCCGGCGTAGAGGAAGCCCGTGTAGTCGTTGCCCTCGGCGGCCATGCCGCGCACGGTGGGCATGATGACCTGATCCATGATTTTTTGATGCACGGCCTGGGTCACTACCGGTGCCGGCGAGTAGGCGCCCATACCGCCGGTATTGGGACCGGTGTCACCGTCGCCCACGCGTTTATGGTCTTGGCTGGTGGCCATCGGCAACACGTGTTTACCGTCTACCAATACGATGAAACTGGCTTCTTCGCCGGTGAGAAACTCTTCAATCACCACGCGGCAGCCGGCGTCGCCAAAGGCGTTGCCCGATAGCATATCGCGCACGGCGGCCTCCGCTTGCGCCAAGGTTTCCGCCACAATGACGCCCTTGCCCGCCGCCAGACCATCGGCTTTGACCACAATGGGCGCGCCTTTTTGGCGCAGGTAGACTAGCGCTGGCTCCACTTCGGTAAAGTTCTGGTAGTCGGCGGTGGGAATGGCGTGGCGTGCTAAAAAGTCTTTGGTAAATGCTTTTGAGCCTTCCAGTTGGGCAGCGCCTTTTGAGGGGCCAAAGCAGCGTAGGCCCTGGCCGGTAAAATAATCGACCACGCCGTCCACGAGCGGCGCCTCTGGGCCAACAATGGTTAGTTGCACGTCGTTGGCTTTGGCAAAGGTGGCCAGTTTTTCAAATTCCATGGCGCCAATGGCGATATTTTCCACTTTGGATTCTGTTTCCGTGCCGGCGTTGCCGGGCGCCACAAATACTTTTTGCACGGCAGGATTTTGCGCCGCCTTCCAGGCCAGCGCATGCTCACGGCCACCGGAACCAATCACTAAAATATTCATAAGGTTTGTCTCGTTTCTTAGAGCGGTTTGCTAATTTGGAGTAAAAGCCTTGGATTTTTTTGCGCTGGCAAGAAGGTACTGCGCGCAAGGCGGGCGCGTACAAATTGTACGCAACCAACTGAGCACAGCACCGACGCAGCCAGCGTGAAAAAGACACGCTTTTAAACAAATTAGTGGCGGAAGTGCCGAGTGCCGGTAAACACCATGGCCAGACCGTGCTCATCGGCCGCGGCAATGACTTCCTCATCGCGCATGGAACCGCCAGGCTGAATCACCGCGGCAATGCCGGCAGCCGCGGCGTTGTCGATACCGTCGCGGAAGGGGAAGAAGGCGTCCGATGCCATGACCGAACCAGGTACCGCCAAGCCTGCATGTTCCGCCTTTATGCCGGCAATGCGCGCAGAATTCACGCGGCTCATTTGACCGGCGCCCACGCCCACGGTGGCGTTGTCTTTACCGTATACGATGGCGTTGGATTTCACCATCATGGCCACGCGCCAGGTGAACAGCAAGTCGCGCATTTCAGCTTCGGTGGGCACTTTTTTGGTGACCACTTTCAAATCGGCGGCGGTGATGCTGTCGCTGTCGCGATCCTGTACCAGCAGACCGCCGGCAACGCGCTTGAAATCCAGTGCGGCGATGCCCGCATGGCCGTTATTGGCCCAGGCGCCACAGGCGAGCAGGCGCACATTTTTCTTGGCCTTCACGACCTCTACGGCGTCGGCGGCGACGCTGGGGGCAATGATTACTTCGACAAATTGCTTTTCTACAATGGCGCTGGCTGTCGTTGCGTCCAGTTCGCGGTTAAAGGCGATGATGCCGCCGAAGGCCGATTCGGGGTCGGTGGCAAAGGCGCGCTCGTATGCGGCCAGCAGGTTGTCGGCGCTGGCCACGCCGCAGGGGTTGGCGTGTTTGACGATGACACAAGTGGGGGCGTCAAACAATTTGACAGTTTCTAGCGCCGCATCGGTGTCGGCGATGTTGTTGTAAGAGAGTTCTTTGCCCTGCAATTGTTTGGCGGTGGCAATAGTGCCGGCGGCGGGGGCTTTTTCCACATAGAAGGCGCTCTTCTGGTGGCTGTTTTCGCCGTAGCGTAACTCTTGAACTTTATTAAATTGGGTGTTGAAGGTGCGCGGAAAGTGTTCGCTGCCACCGTCCACCAAGCGACCAAAGTAATTGGCAATGGCGCCATCGTAAGCGGCGGTGTGCTCGTAGGCTTTAATGGCCAGATCGAAGCGGGTTTTCAGCCGAGTTGCGCCGTTGTTTGCCTGCATTTCTGCAATGATGTGATTGTAGTCTGCGGCGTTGACCACGATGTTTACATGGGCGTGATTTTTCGCGGCTGCGCGCACCATGGTGGGGCCGCCAATGTCGATATTTTCAACGGCGTCGGCCAGCGAGCAGTCGGCTTTGGCCACGGTTTGCTCGAAGGGGTAGAGATTGACCACCACCATATCAATGGCGTTGATACCGTGCTCGGCCATGACAGCTTCGTCGGTGCCGCGTCGGCACAATATACCGCCGTGCACTTTCGGGTGCAGGGTTTTAACGCGACCGTCCATCATTTCGGGGAAACCGGTGTAATCGGAAACTTCAATGGCTGGGATGCCGCTGTCTTTGAGAAGTTTAAACGTGCCGCCGGTGGAGAGAATTTCCACGCCCTGGGCGTGTAGCGCCTGAGCGAATTCCACAATACCAGTTTTATCTGAAACGCTGATGAGCGCGCGTTGTATCTGAACCAAGTCAGAGCTCATAGAGGGTGTCCTAACGTTTGTGGGGCTGAAAAACGAAAGGGGTGAAACCACCCCTTTAAATTAAAACTATGTGTGCGTTACAGCAGGCCGTACTGCTTTAATTTCTTGCGCAGCGTGCCACGGTTAAGGCCCAGCACCTGCGCCGCTTTGGTCTGATTGTGGCGGGTGTATTTCAACACCACTTCCAACATCGGCGCTTCGACTTCAGCCATGACCATGTCGTACACGTTGGTAACGGGCTGGCCATCTAAATTGCGGAAGTAATTTTCCATGGCTTGGTCTACACAATCGCGCAGCGATTGGTTAGCACTGATCCCCGAGAAATTGTCTACTACAGTTTCTTTGGCGGGTGCCTCTGCCATAAAAGGTTCCAGTGTATTCATGCTGCTTTATCCTCATTCAATCTCAGCATCTCAAAATAATGTTGGATGCTGGCATGTTGCTGTTTTGCACACTCAAGTTTGTTAAACGTTTTTCTGAACGCCTCCGAACCGGGATGCGTTTTTAAATACCAGCCCACGTGCTTGCGGGCGATACGCGGCCCCATGACGGGGCCGTAAAAGTTTTCCAATGCCTGCAGGTGTTCGCACAACAAGTGCTGTACCTCACTGGCACTGGGCTCGGCCAATGGCTCGCCGGTGCGCAGGTAGTGATTTATCTCCCGGAATATCCAGGGACGCCCCTGCGCTGCCCGACCAATCATGACTGCCTGGGCGCCGGTGTAATCGAGCACTTGGCGGGCCTGCTCGGCTGTGCTGATATCGCCGTTGGCCAATACCGGTATAGCCACCGATTGCGCAATGGCCGCAATGGTGTCGTATTCCGCCTGGCCGCGAAAAGCGCAGGCGCGGGTACGACCGTGCACGGCCAATGCCGCTATGCCCGCCTGCTCGGCCATGCGGGCGATGGCGACGCCGTTGCGGTGATCTGGATCACTGCCGGTGCGTATTTTCAACGTGACCGGCACAGGTACTGCAGCGACCACGGCCGTTAATATATCGGCAACCAGTCGCTCATTGGCCAGCAGGGCTGAACCTGCGGCTTTTTTACAGACCTTTTTGGCGGGGCAGCCCATGTTGATGTCGATGATTTCGGCGCCATTGGCCACATTGAGCTGGGCCGCCTGCACGAGCATCTCCGGGTCGCCACCGGCAATTTGCACCACCCTGGGTGTCGCCTCGTCGTCGTGTGCCAGGCGCAGACTGGATTTGCGGCTGTGCCAAAGGCGGATGTCACTCGTGACCATTTCAGAGGCCGCCAAGCCCGCGCCGAAGCGCAAACACAGCTTCCGAAATGGCAGATCGGTCACCCCGGCCATGGGTGCGAGCACCGCCTGGCTATCGATGATGTGATGGCCGATGTTAAACACGTAAACACCCTGGTCTGGCAATGATTTAGACGACAGCACAAGCCAAATGGCCTGCGCGAAAAGGGCAGCTATGATACCCGCAGGCGGGGCGTGGTTAAAAGCAGAAAATACACAAAATGGTGAAATTTTAATCTGGTTTTTGCCGGCCAAATATGCTTGGCCGGCGCGGGATCAGGGCTTACTGGACAATGCGTGCGGTGTAGTTCACGGCCTCCTGGCCCGGGTCCAGAATTTCCAGTGCAATGTGAACGGGCTGATTGCTGGGCATAATGGTTTGACCTGCCAGCTCGCCGCCCAAGTACTCTTTAGGTCTGAATTTGCGGGCCGCTACCAGATTGCCCTGCAGGTCTGAGAATTGAATTTCCAGCAGCGGGAAGGGCTGATTAAAGCGGGCTTTATTCAGCAGGACGGCGTCGATCAACAGGGCGTCTGCCAAGCGTGGGTGCGAGCGCACCACCAGGTTGGAAGCCTGTACCTGACGCGGGTCCGACATGGGCGGTGGCGTGCAGCCCAGCAGCGGACAAAAGGTTTGGTAGTAGGGGCGGGTAGCCTCTTGGCGGCCCCACTGTTCGATATTGTAGGCAAACAACTGGCCTATAAAGAGGACTAGCCCCAGGAGCGACAGGCCGCTCCACAACAGGCGCTTGGGCCAGGGCGAAGCCTCAACGTGGAAGCCAAATTCGAGCGGCTCGGGCTCGATAGCGCGCAGCGCGGCGCGGCGCTCCGGGTCGTAGGCGCGCAGGTGGGGTTCGTCGTCCACCTCTTCCATTTCGGTAAACAGGGGCTCGCGACGAGTGTCGTCCTCGTCTTCGGCCAATTGAAAAACGGGGGCCTTTTTATCGGTGGGCTCGTCGTAATCGTGGTCGTAGGGCGCACTGTCAAAGGTGGCCTCATCCAGTGCCGCCTGCTGGCCGGTGATGTTGAAATTGTCGTCCAGTGCCGCTTCCAGGTCGGCATCCGAGAGCGCGGTGAAAGTGCCGGTGGTGGCCCGCGAGTATGTTTCCGGGGCCTCTTGCTTGGCTGCTTTTTTCTGGGCTTCGCGGCTTTCGTCTTCGGCTTCTTCCAGAATGCTAAGCGCCCAGGATTCATCGGGCCGCTCTTTGTCTTCGTCATCATCCGGTTCCGCCGGTTTGATTTCGCGATCAAACAGGGACTTTTGCGGCTGATTGCTGGACTTGCGGGGCTCGAAAATGTCGAAAAAGCTCTCGGACAGCTCGCCGGTGCGGTCGGGCTCGTCCTCGTCAAAGAGGTCGTCGTGAATCAGCTGGTCGTCGTCCCACTCCGCCTCGTCGTCGATGGCCTGCTGGCTAAATTGTAAGCCGCTGGGCTTGGCAGCCGCCGCTGGTTTTTTTTCTACCGGTGCCGAGGGCGCAGCCTTGGCGGGGGTCGCCGCGGCCGGTTTGGCCGGTGCAGCGGCTTTGGCGGCGGTAGCCAGGGGCTTGGGTTGTACGGTTTTGGGGGCTGGTTGAGCGGCGGGTTTGGCTGCGGTTGGCGCCGCTTTAGCGGGGGTTTTTACCAGATTGTCGGCGGCGCGGAAGATCTGCAGGCAAGATCCACAGCGCACGGCACCCTTGGCGCGGTCCATTTGCGCCTGAGTGATGCGAAATGACGTGCTGCACTTGGGGCAGCGGGTCACGAATTGGGTCATAAGCGGCGTAATCCTTACGGCTTGAGCGTTATCTGGTTGGGCGGCACGGATAGGGTGCCGCCCCAACTATTGCACGGGGCAAAAGTGCGCGCGCGTGCAGAGTTTAGTCTGTGTGGTGGATAAGGTAAATCGCGCCACGGCAGCCGCCCCGCAGGGTGGCGGCCGTTTATCGGTGCGCCGGTGGCGCTCTACAGGTGTTGGCGGGCGCGATTCTAGCGAACTTTGCGGCCCGTAAGTCTGACCCACTCCTCTTTTTGCGCAATTGGATCAAAGTCAAACTGCGGGTAAGCCGCCATGACTGTTTCCGCCTGGCTGGCCAAAATGCCAGACAGGCACAGGCTGCCGCCATCTTTGACTCGGCCGCTCAAGGTCTCGGCCAGCGATACCAGTGGCCCGGCCAAAATGTTGGCGAGCACTAGGTCCGCCTGGCCATGGGGTGCATCGTCGGGCAGGTAGACGGGCATGGCGTCGGAGGGCAGGCCATTGCGTCCGGCGTTGTCGCGAGTGGCCAGCAGGGCCTGTGGATCGATATCCACGCCCACTACCTGGCGCGCGCCCAGCAGCAGTGCCGCGATGCCCAAAATGCCGGAGCCGCAGCCAAAATCTACCAGCTGTTGGCCGGTCAGCGTTTGCGCGTCCAACCACTGCAAGCATAAAAACGTGGTGGGGTGGGTGCCGGTGCCAAAGGCCAGGCCTGGGTCCAGCATGAGGTTGACGGCACTCGCCTGGGGCGGTTCTTTCCAACTGGGGCAAACCCACAGGCGCTCGCCGCAGCAAATGGGCTGAAAGTTTTCCATCCACTCGCGCTCCCAGTCTTTATCTTCCAGCTGCTCCCAGCGCAATTGCTGCGGTGGATTGGGCAGTTGCGCCAGCAGTGCCAATAAAACGGCCTGGGTGTCGATATCGGCGTCGAACAGGCCGGTAATTCGCGTGGCGTCCCACAGGGGCGTCTCGCCCAGGTTGGGCTCCAATATGGGTTGATCGGCGTCGTCCTGCAGTGTGACGGAGACGGCCCCCACCTCTAGCAGCGCTTCGTCTATGGCTTCGGCTTGGGTGCGGTCGGTGTGGATAATGAGTTGGAGCCAGGGCATTGGGAATCTCTTGAGCTAGGAGATAGGTTTGCGCTATCCCCGCGATTATTCGAAAGCGGAGCATTATAGCCTGACGCTTGGCAGAAGGCGTGGCTTTCTATAACCTGCATGGAGGCCGCGCAGACGGTCAGACACATTGGCCAGGGTTGCCGCGCGCGCCTTGGCCTAGGGTGTTACAAACATAATGAAACCTACGAGCAATCACTAGCGATGAAAGATAGCAGGCCAACCTCACTGGATATCGCCTATCGTGCCGGCGTATCACAGTCCACCGTGTCGCGCGCGCTGCGCGACAGCCCATTGGTAAGTTTAGAAACGCGGGAAAAAATCAAAGCCATTGCGCGCGAATTGAATTACAAGGTCGACAAAGCAGCCAGCAATCTGCGAGCGAAATCCAGCCGCACGTTGGCGCTGCTGATTCGGGAGGATCCCACTACCGATGAGTCGCACATCAATCCGTTCTTTCTGTCTATGCTGGGGTCGATAACTCGGGCCACCGCCGCCAAGGGCTACGATTTATTGGTGACGTTTCAACAGCAGAGCGAAGACTGGCATCGGGATTTCGAAGATTCACACCGCGCCGACGGCTTGATTTTGCTTGGCTACGGCGCCTACGACAGCTATGTGGAGCGCTTGCGTCATTTGTTGGATGCCGGTGCCCACTTTATTTGCTGGGGCGCGGTGCATCCCGATCAGCCCGGCTGCTCGATCGGCTGCGACAACGAAGAGGGCGGCTTTCTAGCGGGACAACACTTGGTGAATCTGGGCCGCCGGCGCATTGCATTTTTGGGCGATACCTCGGCCAACAGTCCAGAATTTCGCGCCCGTTATCAGGGCTTTTGCCGAGCGTTAAATGGTGCCGGAATTGAGCATGCGCCGGAATTATTGGTGGCCGCAGAAACCATTGAAACACTGGGTTTTGAAGCGGTGCAAAATCTCATTCGCGCCGGCGTTGCCTTTGATGCGGTTTTCGCCGCCAGCGATCTCATTGCCATTGGCGCCCTGCGCGCGCTGCAAAAGGCAGGCAAGCAGGTGGGCGCCGACGTGTCGGTCATGGGGTTTGACGATATCCAATCGGCCGCCTACATCACCCCGTCGCTGTCTACTATTCGGCAAGATACGAATTTGGCTGGCACAATGCTGGTGGATAATTTGTTGCGCATTGTGGCCGGCGAGGCGGTGACGCCCACGCTCATGCCGCCAAAACTCATTGTGCGAGAATCCTGTGGCGCGACGAGCTAGCGCCAGCAGCGAAACATGCAATTAAAGCTAGCGGAGAAAAGGAAGGGCAGAGGGTTGTTACACGCCATAAAATTTATGGGTGGCATTTTGCTGTGTTTACTATCAGCAGGGGCATTGCAGGCGAGTGACCGGTCGCCCTACGCAGATTTTGAGAAACTCAAATCTTTGGTGGGCGAGTGGCAAAAAGAAGGCGGCAATGGGGACTTTTACATCGCCTTTGAGTTGACGGCCAAGGGCAGTGTGCTGGTAGAAAATTGGCACTATAAAGGCGCGCTGCACTCAAGCACCGTTTACCATCTCGATGGCGATGCGATACTGGCAACCCATTACTGTCCACAGGGTAATCAACCTCGGCTAAGGCAGCAACAACACGCAGGCGCGCAGCCGCTTTCCTTCGCGCTACAAGATGTTACTAATCTGGCGAGCGAACAGGCCAGCCACCAAGTGTATTTGGCCTTTGAGCTCTTGAGTGCAGAGCGCATGATTCGGCGCGAGGCCTATCGCAAGGGCGGCGAGGACTCGCCGTCGCAATTGGAGCTGGTGCGACGGACTCGCTAGTTCAGCCGAGCACCCCGTAGGCGCAGGCGCATGGACACTGTGGCGACCTGGCCCGCCAATTGCTCCGCTGCACGCCCAGTCGGCGCGGACAATTACTGGCGCGCTTGTGGTGTGTCAAAGAGCAGGGTTTTGGTGGGCGCCGAAGGCGTGACCACAAAGTGAATCTGCCGCTTGAGCAGTGCGTGTTTGGCGGTTAGCTGTAGGCGTTGCGTTGCTGCAGTTTTGCCATAGAGGCCATTATAAAAAACCACAGGTGTGTTTGCGTCCTCGAGTTTGAAAACTCCCATTACCACAATCTGTTGCACAGTCGCTGGGTCGCCCCGGTGCTCCTGCACTGGCGAGACAATCAAATCTTGTAAGGTTATTGCGCGATTTCCGGCGCGCAGGCTAATGTGCTCGTCGACGGCGCGCGCTATGGCCGGCCTAAACTGGTCGGTTTCGTCGTGGCTAATGCTACCGTCGCCGTTGGCATCTAGGTCGGTAAAAGCATCGGCGGGCAACGACAGCACCACATAGATACCGTCTCGGGTAAAATTTAAGGTGCCCTGTTGTGCCACCATTAGGTGTGCGTGCATTGGGCCGGCTGCGGTTAGCAAAAACAGCAGCAGTGCGAAGCGGTAGGTGCGGGTGCCGCGTGTGTGATGTGACAACGACATAGTGTTTCGCTCGATCAGTGGAGGTTGGTGTCAGCGTGGTTCAGAGCGCGCCTTTGACACAGCGTTGGAAATAGGGATAGCTGTCGGTGGCGTAGTAGTGGTAAATGCCCGCTGGAAACTCTGGCGTGACGCCCACTCGACCATTGCACTCATCTAGGTCGCCGGACCCCGCAACGTATTCCCAATCTTGCAGAAAGGTACCCAGCGGATAGGTGTCGGTGGACGGGCGATTGGCGCTGATGGTTGTTTTCAGTTGGTAGCTGCCGGTCATAATTTTAACTTCGGATTGGGCATCGTCTGCCACGCTATAACCATAGCGCGCGTAAATTGGAAAGCCGTCTGCGGCCCAGCCAATGAGTGTCATGGTGCTGCTGTTACCACCGCGTTTGGCCACAAATCCTTCTGGTATGCCGTGATAATGGTAGGCGCCGTCGGGTTGGACGTGGGCGTTGTTGGCGTCGGTGCCAAAGTCGAATTGGGTTTGACCAAGGGCTTCAATGGACCAGTTGCCGCTGTGATCTATCAGACTGCAATAGGTGCCGCTATCGTTGCAGGAGCCGGCTGTGTTGGCGTCAATTTTTACTCCGTTGAGTACATAGCCTGCCGCCCCTCTGGGACCGCCCAATTGGGTGGCGCTAGTGCCACTTGCCGGCGACAGGGTGTAGCTGGCAGTCACCGATTGTTCGCTGATGGTATTGGGATTGGCGGGGTTGGGAAAGTCGCCCACTGGGTGATCGGGTATGCCGTTGGCAACCAGTTCGCGGGTGCTCGCGGTACAGGTCCAGATGGCTGTACTGGTGTAGTTTAGCGAGGTCTGGGTATTGAGCGTTGTATCGCTGTAGTCGCACAGTACGCCGGCGGTGAGGCCGCCAGTTGTTTGGGTGTCGTTGCCAGTGTCGTTCGATATATCTGCACTGTCGCGACTGCCGCTGCCGCAGGCGATGAGTACTGCGGCCAGCAGTAGGCCCAGGCTGGTGTTCAGTGCATGCGCTTGAAGGTGTCGTTGCATGATTCAGTGCTCCACGGCGTGTTCTAGGGTCGCTGGCGACCTGTCGCCAAGCTTGCACACCATGGTAAGCGGCAAATGTGCAAACAATATGGACTGCACCGTGAATCGCCCCGCACCCACACAGCGCCGGGACAGTGGTGGTTTGGCGCTACTGGTTTAGCGCGCGATAAGGGGCGGGAAAGACCGCTGACTTTGAGCGATAGTGTCACTGGCAGGAGCCGCTGCCGGGGTTAGTATGGCGCTTTCCTTTTTCCTCTGACTGGAGAGATCTACAAAATGGAACAGACGGCGGAGGCCATCAACCAATTGCTTAAGGCGCGCTTTCCCGGTGCGGGGCTGACGTTTCCCCCCGCGTGTTTTACGACCATGGGCGGCGAATTTTTGACCTTTGATGCCGCCGCCAAGCGCTTGCGCGTGCGCTTTCCCGTGCGGCCAGAGTTTGCCAATCCCATGGGCTACATGCAGGGGGGGCTAATTGTGGGTGCCATTGATAACACGGTGGGACCGTTGACGTTTTTAGTGGCACCGCCCTCGGTTACGACGCAGATGAACACCAGTTACATTCGGCCGATTACACCGGATTTATCCCACTTTGAGGTAGAGGCTGTGTTGACCGAACAAACGCGCAGACTACTGTTTGTGGATGCGGTAGTTTATGCAGGCAGCAAGCAATTGGCGCAAGCCCGTGCCAGTTGCACGGTAATGGCGCCAACTACTGAGGCTTAAAGCTTAGGAAGGGGTTGAGCAGGCGCGTCAAGGCACCGGTCATGCGCACGGGCGCAGCCACTACCGATAGGCAGATGCAGGGCGCATCGCGACTGGCCAGAGGCCGGTGCACCTGGCCTGCTTCGCGCACCAGAAAATCGCCCTCGTTGTAAATGCCGTTTTCATCCGAAAAACTGCCGTCGAGTACCAGGGTAATTTCGGTACCGCGGTGATCGTGTTCGGCGACGCTGCCGCCCGCTTTGATGCGGTGCAGCGCCACTTCAAATTCGTTTTGCCCAGTGCGCAGACGGGCCATGTCTAACGAAGGCGTCAAAAATTCCCACTTGACGCTCCCCTGTTGTGCCATGAGCTTATCGATAACGCGGGGCATTCGGCCGTTGTGGGCGGTGCGTGCACGGGGTGTGAGTGCATCGGGCGCTGCGTCGAGCTGCTCCATAACCTTGTCGAGCAGGTCGTCGCTGACGGCGATGGCCTCTGCATCTTGCATCAAGGTGCCGCCCACCTGCGTTAGTCGGTCGACCCGCTGCTGGCAATGGCGACAAAAATGTAAATGCGACGACACCGCAATACTTTGCGCAAAGGCCAGGGTGCCGGCGCTGAATTCGAGGAGCAGATTATCGTCGGGGTGATACTTGATCATAGACTTACCTTGCATTCGCATGCCTGCATCACGGGGTGGCTTCGCGGCCAACCACGTCCTGTAATTTTTTAAGGGCCAAGCGCACACGCGACTTGACCGTACCCAGTGGCAGTCCCAGCTCGTTAGACACTTCTGAATGCGATTTGGACTCCATGTACACTTTTTTGAGCACCAGCGATTGCTCGTCCGGCAGTGTGGCAAGGGCCGCCGCTACCGTTTGCTGGTCGCGCGCTTGCTGTAGTTGTACAAAGGGTGTTTCGGCGCTTTCGTCTTCGTAGAGGTCGTCGGCGATCAATTCTTCGGTTTCCGCATTGGCCTGCCGGCGCAGCCAATCAATTCGACTGTTTCGGGCGATGGTGTACAGCCAGGTGGTGGCCGAAGACTTGCTGTTGTCAAACTGGCTGGCGCGATTCCACACCTTAATCATGACTTCTTGCACCAACTCTTCGGCCTGGGCGCCATTCAAGCGCGAGCCCTTCATCAAAAAGCCTTTCAACAGTGGCGAAAAATGCTGGAAAAACTGGGCGAAGCTCGCGCGGCAGCGCCGCTCGGCGATTTGCAGGAGCGCTAGACTCCACTGGTCATCCCGCTGGGGGGCTTCATTCACAGGCGATCTCCGACGCGCTGAGCGAATCTCTCGACAGGCCTCGGTGGGCCGTGTGGTTCTGGGGTTAATGGCCATCATAGTCTGGCTATTCCTGAGAAGCTACTGAAGCGCCGGAGCGCGGTGGAGGTGCCGTCATTGCGACCCGCTTGCCCCTGTTACGCGCATTGCGCGCCCTTGGATCACTTGCGCGTCCCTCCGGCAGAGCTGCTCAGTTTGCTTAGTCTATACCTTAATTCAGACCGGCGCGGTGCGCCGTCGTGCGAACTATTTGAGTGCAGCGTGCAGAATGATCCGAGTTTGTGGGTCGCGCGTAGAGGTAAGTCAGAAGGGGCCGCGGGCACCGCGACGCAAACGCGATATTTAAGGAGGTAGGTGTTGGAGCCGCTAATCAATAATTTTAAGGCCTGTTACCGCTGTTTTTCCGAGAAAAGTGTGGCACTGCTGCCGGAAATTTATGCCCCCCATGCGGAATTTAACGACCCCGTGCACAGGGTGGTAGGGCTTGATGCCATTCGCGCCTATTTTATTGATATGTGCCAAAACCTCACCCGCTGTGAATTCAGATTTGAGTCTGTCGTCAACAGTGGAGATCAGCTGTGCATTCGTTGGTGCATGGTCTTTGAACACCCGCGCCTGCGCGGCGGTGAGCCCATTGGCGTGCCGGGCGTCAGCTGGCTGTGGGTGCAGGACGGCAAAATCGTACGCCACGATGACCATTACGACATGGGCGCGCTGATGTACGAACATTTACCGCTACTGGGTCGTGTGGTGCGGTACCTGCGCAAGCGTCTGGCGGTGACGCCGGCGCGCAAGCAACCACTAGAGGCGAATGCTGCGTGATTACCGGCAAATGCATTTGGGTAACGGGCGCCTCTAGGGGTATCGGTAAAGCGATAGCTGAGCAACTTTTACAGTGGGGCAACCACGTCATCGTTAGCGCCCGCCGGCGCGAATCTTTGGAAGCGCTGCAGGGCGCACGTCCAGGTCAGCTGTCCGTATTGCCCTTTGATGTCAGTGCCACGGGAGCGCTCGAACAGGTGGCCGAAGATATGGCGGCCATCACCGACTTTATAGATATTGCGATTTTGAACGCTGGTACCTGCGAATACGTGGATTTGCCCAAGCTGGAACCCGTGCTGTTTGAGCGGGTATTTGCAACCAATGTACAAGGGGTGGTGAACAGCTTAAGTGTGGCCCTGCCATTGCTTCAGCGTGCGCGCAATGGCCAAGTGATTGCGGTGTCGAGTCTGTCGAGCCTACTACCTTTTCCCAGGGCCGAGGCCTACGGCGCCAGCAAGGCGGCAGTTGATTATCTAATGGATACCTTGCGCATCGATCTGGTGCCATTGGGTATAGATGTCACCCGAGTGCAACCGGGGTTTGTGGCAACGCCGTTGACGGATAAAAATGATTTTCCAATGCCCGGCATTGTGACCGTACAGCGGGCGGCGGATGAAATTCTGTGGGCGGTTGCTAAACGCAAACGCGTGCACCGGTTTCCCCGCAGGCTCGCTTGGCCATTGCGTGTTTTGCAGTGCCTGCGACCGGTGTGGGACAGATTCATTGCGCCCGGCCTACAACGAAAACCCAGGACTTTGTATTAACTAACTGCCATCGCCAGGTGGGCATTATTGCCGCGTCTGGGCGGGCACTAAGGAGCGTGTGTGAAAATTGCCATAATTGGCTCCGGTATTTCCAGCCTAACGGCCGCCTACCTGTTGGCCCGTCAACACGAGGTATGGGTCTTTGAGTCCGATGATCGCATTGGCGGCCACACGGCCACAAAAACTGTGTGTCTCGACGAGGAAAATCACGCTATCGATACCGGTTTTATCGTTTTTAACGATTGGACTTATCCAAGCTTTATTCGCTTGATGAACGAGCTGGGGGTGCAGTCGCGTCCCACGGAAATGAGCTACAGCGTGACCGATGACGCATCGGGCATGGAGTACAGTGGAACCAATATATACACCTTATTTGCTCAGCGCGGCAATCTACTGAAGCCCCGCTTCTGGGGCATGCTGCGCGACATTATGCGCTTCAACCGAGAGGCGCTTGCCGATTGGCAAAATAACCGCATAGCGGCCCATGTCAGCCTGGGCGAATATTTGCAAAGCCATGGCTACGGTGAAAAATTTATTCACCATTATCTGGTTCCCATGGGCGCGGCGATATGGTCATCGGGCGATCAGGTGATATTGGAATTTTCCGCCGCATTTTTTATCCGATTTTTTCACAACCACGGCTTGCTGAGTGTTACCAACAGGCCGCAGTGGCATACCTTAGTGGGCGGTTCCAGCGCCTACCTCGAACCGCTAACAAAGGGCTTTAAACATCGGATTCGTACCAGTGTGACCATTGCACACATCGCGCGTCGCTCCGAAGGTGTTCACATCGTCTGTGAGGACGGGGAAACCCATCGGTTTGATCAGGTCGTCATAGGTACCCACTCGGATCAGGCGTTAAATCTCCTCGCCGATGCCACAGACGATGAGCGCTCGATACTGGGCGCTATTCCCTATCAGGCCAACGACGTGGTGCTGCATACAGACAGTGCGCAATTGCCGTCTAGGCGTGCGGCCTGGGCCAGTTGGAACACTCGCCTGATCGCCCCTAAACTCGGGGCGCCGCACGAGCGCCCGGTGCTCACCTACAACATGAATATTTTGCAGGGATTGGTTTCCCGTCACACCTTTTGCGTGACGCTCAATCACACCCAGGCTATCGATCCGGAGAAAATATTAGGCGTTTATCGCTACCACCATCCGGTATTTACGGTTCAAGGCGCGCGGGCGCAACAGCGCTGGCAAGAGATCAACGGTGTGAATCGCACCTGGTTCTGCGGTGCCTACTGGGCAAACGGTTTTCACGAAGATGGCGTAGTGAGTGGTATTCGCGTTGCCGAAGGTTTGGGTTGCCCATGGTAGAAAATATCGGTGCTCAACGGGCGACACAGGCGCTGGCCAGCGGCATCTATAGCGGCCGGCTAATGCATGCGCGCTGGGCACCTAAAGCGCACCGGTTTTCCTATCAAGTTTTCATGGCCTATTTGGATCTGGACGAGCTGGATTTACTGTGTGGCCGCTCGTGCTTTTGGTCCTGTACTTGGCCCGCGCTGTTTTGGATTCGCCGCAAAGATTACTTCGGCTCGCCGGCTGTGTCGCTTAAGCAGGCGGTGTTGGACAAAGTGGAGTCCGCCTTGGGTTTTCGCCCCGCCGGCCCCGTGCGTATGCTGACTAACCCGCGGTGCTTTGGGGTGCGCATGAATCCCATTACCGTTTTTTACGTGTTTGATGCCAGCGGCGTCGCGCTGCAGGCAGTGCTTGCAGAAGTGACCAATACGCCCTGGGATAAGCGCCATGTTTATGTACTCGACTACCGGCGCGGCGCGGCCGATCAGTGGGTGTCTTTCGGCAAGGAATTACACGTGTCTCCATTTATGCAATTACAGCAATTTTATCGATGGCGCACACATCTGCCCGGCAACGATGTGCGTATTGTCTTGCAGAATCACGCGCAAGGCGACTTGCAGCCGGAGGAATTACCTAGCACCCGAAAGGTTTTTGAGGCGAGTCTGGTGTTGCAGCGCGAGCCCGCCAGCCGCAGTGTGTTAAATGGGTTGGCGCTGCGTTTTCCCTGGATGACACTTAAGGTGCTGCTGGCCATTTATTGGCAAGCGCTGCGCCTGTGGATAAAGGGGGCGCATTTCTACCGCTATCAATCAACCGATAGCGCCAAGGCTGGTCAGGGCGCGCGGACAGCTATTGTCAAAGATACCAGTGCGCACACAGACCAAACCGATGCTTGCGTGATTCAACCCAAGTATGTATCTCATAATTCGCAGGAGAGCTAGATGGCTTCAGTAAACAAAGCGACCCACGCGCAGGCAGAATCCGTTTCGGGCGCGGCAACGCAAGTGCGCGGCCAGGCTCGGCAGATGTCTCTCGGCCCACTGCAGCGTTTGAGCCGGCGCCTGGTGCTTAAAGCGCTGGATTCACTGGCCCATGGGCATCTGGTGATTGAAGAACGCGGTCGGAGACATTGCTTTGGCGATCCACTGGCGCCGCTGCATGGCGTGGTGCATGTACATAATCCCGATTTTTACCTGGCGTTGCTCACGTCTGGCACAGTCGGTGCGGGTGAGTCTTATATGCACGGTCACTGGAGTAGCCCTGACTTGGTTTGCGTCGTGCGGGTGATGAGCGCCAACCTGCAGACCACTAATGGCCTAGATGCCGGCTGGACCAACCTGAAAAGTCTTGCTCTTAAAGGTTTTCATTGGTTGCGGGAAAATTCTCGCACGGGATCGCGCAAAAATATTGCCGCGCACTACGATTTGGGGAACGATTTTTTTGAACTGTTTCTCGATCCTACAATGATGTACTCCGCCGCAATTTTTGAATCGCAAGAAAGCAGTCTCGAACAGGCGGCCTTGGCAAAACTAGCGCGTATTTGCCAGAGGCTGCAGCTCACCCCAGACGACCACCTGCTGGAGATCGGCACCGGGTGGGGAGGGATGGCAATTTACGCGGCCAAGCACTACGGTTGCCGTGTGACCACAACAACGATTTCCAAAGAGCAGTACGACTACGCCTGCGCTTGGGTGGCGCGCGAAGGTCTGCAAGACCGAATTACACTCCTGTTAGAGGACTACCGCGATCTCACTGGCCAATACGACAAGCTTGTCTCTATTGAAATGATTGAAGCGGTGGGGCACAAATACTACCCGACCTATTTTTCCGCTTGCTCCAGGCTGTTGAAGCCACAGGGGTTGATGCTTATTCAGGCCATTACCATTGCCGATCAGCGCTTTGACTTTGCCACCCGGAATGTAGACTTTATTCAGCGTCACATATTTCCCGGTGGCGCCTTGCCTTCTGTTAGTGTCATTGCCGACTGTGTGCGCAACCATACCGACATGCAGTTTATTGGATTGGAGGACATAGGATTTCACTATGCTGAAACCCTGGCGCGCTGGCGTGCCCGATTCTGGGCGGCCATTGCCGACGTGCGCAGTTGCGGCTTTGACGAAGTGTTTGTGCGCATGTGGGATTTTTATCTGAGCTATTGCGAAGGCGGCTTTCGCGAGCGAGTCATTAGTACCGGTCAAATCTTAATGGCCAAACCGCTTGCGCGACAACTTCCAGCATTGCCATTGCTTGTCGCCCAACGTGCGAGATAAATGGCTTGGCTCGCGCGCACGCACCATTGTCAATGCCCTGAGCTTTCAGTGTCTTTGGTGGGCATTGATTGTTACCCATAGTCCCGCAGCGGTACTGATAGTAGGCGTCTATCTGGTGCTGCACTTTACATTCATCGCCCAGACACCTGGCCGCGAAGCAATGTTAATCTTTGTTGGCAGCGCGTTGGGCATCGCCGCGGATTGGGTTTGGTTTGAAGTGGGGATACTGCGGGCAAGCGGCGGCTACCCCCTGTGGTTAGCGGCCATGTGGCCATTATTTATGTCTACCCTGTATCACAGCCTTGCTTGGCTACAGCACCATGCCTTCTGGGCTGCCCTATTGGGCGCATTAATTGCGCCTTTTTCCTATTGGGGTGGCGCGATATTTACGCCAATTTTCTTTCCCAATACCGCTCTCGCGATGCTGGCCCTAAGTGGGTTTTGGCTGATTTATCTGCCGGTCTGCTATCGCATCACATTGTTGCTAGACGCCCGCGCCCGCTAGAGTAGTGCGGCAAATCCAATTCCAGGGTTGCGCACTTTAATGTTGTGCGATAGCGCGAGCCATTCGTCCTACGACGACAGCTATAGGTGAGGAGCGTAAATGGCCCATTTGACAAGGCGAGCATTTTGGCAGGGTATGTGGGATTGCAGCCCCTTTGTGCTGATTATCGCGCCCTTTGGACTATTGTTTGGCGTGGTGGCCAGCGAGGCGGGTCTGAATTTGATCGAAGTATTGTCAATGACAATTTTGGTGATTGCGGGCGCCTCCCAGTTTACCGCGCTCGCATTGCTCACTGAGCAGGCCCCTACGCTCGTTGTCATAGTCGCAGCACTCGCCGTGAATTTGCGCATGGCAATGTACTCAGCCGCGTTGGTTCCCCATTTAGGGAAGGCGCCATTGGGCGTGCGGGCATTGGCGGCCTATTTCATGGTAGATCAATCCTTTGCGGTAGCCATTAAAAAATACCAGACAGAGCGCAACTATTCACTTGCCGAGAAGCTGGCCTATTACTTTGGCTGCGCTGCAGTAATTTGTCCCTTCTGGTATGGATGCTCTGCCATGGGTGCACTGGTGGGGCAGGCAATACCCAAATCCTATTCGCTAGACTTTGCCATTCCTATTTGTTTTATCGCGCTGGTTGCGCCCATGTTGCGCAGTCTGCCGCACATGATCGCCGCACTGGTGTCGGTGGTGTGCGCGCTATTGCTGTCGTGGATGCCTTACAACCTCTGGTTGATTGTGACGGGCTTTATCGCAATGGCTGCCGGTGCACAATCCGAATATTGGCTGGAGGCACGCCGTGCAAAACATTGATACGACAACCCTATGGATCGTGATTATTTGCCTCGGGCTTGGAACCTATCTCATTCGGTTCTCGTTTTTAGGCATTGTGGGTAACCGGGAAATACCCGAGTGGATTCAGCGTCATTTACGCTACGTGGCGGTGGCGGTATTGCCCGCACTGATCACGCCTATGGTTATCTGGCCCCAGGCAACCGGTGGCGAGCCGGACCCTGCGCGGCTAATAGCGGCGCTACTCGCCTTTGCCGTGGGTATTCGTGTCAATTCGGTCATAGGTGCGGTTGCCGCGGGCATGCTGGGTTTGTATTCGGTGCAATACCTACTGGCTTAACCGCGCGCCGGTAGTTGCGTAAAAAGGCCGGCTAACTGAGCCGCGGCTGAATTCGCAAAGTGATACGAGTGCAGCCGTGGCTCAGCGCCGGCAAGGTGCAAAAAATATTTATTTGGCGTTAAATCAGGCCCAGTAGGCTTGGCAGCCACTCGCTGATTTGCGGAACCAGGGTCACCAGAGCCAGCGCCGCCAGCATGGCGAGATACAATGGGATTATGGGTTTAATAATGTCAGCAATACTGACTTTGCCAATGCTGCAGCCCACGAATAACACACTGCCCACTGGTGGCGTACACAGACCGATCGATAAATTCAAAATCATCATGATGCCAAAATGCAGGGGTGACATACCCAATGTTTCGGCAACGGGCAGCAAGATAGGGGTAAAGATCAACACCGCCGGTGTCATATCCATGAAGGTGCCAATAACTAATAACAATCCGTTAATGATCAGTAGAATAATCGCTTCATTTTCTGTGAGTGCCAGTAGGCCCGCGCTGATAAATTGCGGAATGGTCGCAAAGGACAATAACCACGACATGGCGGCCGACGCCCCGATCAGCAGCATCACGATGGATGTTGTTATCACCGATTTGGCCAAAATCTCTGGCAGTTGCTTTAAAGATATTTCTCGGTAGACGCCGACGGCGAGCGCCAGCGCATAGAGTACGGCAATGGCGCCGGCCTCTGTGGGTGTAAACCAACCGAGAATGATGCCGCCAATCACCAAAAAAATTAGCAGCAAGCTGGGCAGTGCACCTATGAGCCCACGGCGCAGGGATACCAGAACAAGGCTAGCTTTGGGTCGAATACCGCTGCGCTTAACGTATATAAAGGCCGCAGCCATCAACAGGCTGGCCACCAATAGGCCGGGTAAATAGCCGGCAATAAACAGCGCCGCAATGGAGACGCCGCCGCTGGCGAGCGAATATACAATCAATATATTGCTCGGCGGGATAAGCATACCCGTGGTCGACGCGGTGACAGTTACGGCGGTGTTAAAGGCTTTGGGGTAGCCCTCGCGATTCATGGCTGGAATCATAAACCCACCTATGGCCGAGGTGGCGGCGACGGCAGAGCCCGAAATAGAACCAAACAATGCGCAGGCAATAATATTGACAAAGGCTAAGCCGCCAGGCAATCGCCCCACGATGGCCAGCGCAAAGTCGATGAGTCGGCGCGCAATGCCGCCCTGACCCATCAAGTATCCCGAAAGTATAAAGAACGGTATGGCGAGCAGCGCAAAGCTATCGATGCCGGCGCTAAGGCGTTGCGCAATAGTCGTCACCGCTGGCAGCGGGTCGATGGTCACCAATAGCGAAGCAAGTGTCGCCAGCCCAATGGCAATGGCGATAGGGACGTTTATTGCCAGAAGAATGAAAAAGCACAGGATAAGTACCAGTGTCGTTAGGGCCATGTTAGTGCGCTCCCGCTATTGTGGTTGGCTGTTGCATGGCCTCGGCACTGAACAGGCACATCAGCACGCCACTGGTTGGAAGTACTGCATACACCGCAGCCATGGGCAGACCCAAGGAGGGCGAGGTTTGTCCCAGGTCCCAAGTGAGCAACATCAGATTCCCGCCACCAACGACAAAAATTGCCAGCGCAAACAGGGCGCAGCAGGCATGCACAAGGAAGTGGAGGCGACGCTGTGCACATGGTCTGATTTTTTGAGTAAGCAGGTCGATGCCTAAATGCATTTTTTGCCGATAGGCGTGCACAGAACCCAATAGTCCAATCCAAATTAAGAGGAACCGCGCCATTTCTTCGGTCACTGAACTGGGCACATTGAAGGCGTAGCGGGTGAGTACCTGCCAACTCACCGTCAGCACTAGAATCGCCAGTAGTGTGCTTAAAAAATGCGATAGAAAATTGTCGATAGGCCGACAAAGGGCGGATAATTTAGTCATTGAGCGGCTCCTCTGTGTGACTCGTCGGTGCTTCAGCTAGTGCCTTGATACGAGCAATGAGCGGCGCCAGCTCAGTTTGCTTTGCGAGGTAGGCCGCCACGCTGCGCTGAAATGGGGTTTTATGGGGGTGAATAATTTTAACGCCGGCTTGGGCCACGGCCACTAGGGCGTCTTCGGTGGCCTGCGACCAGAGTTGGCGCTGGTAATCTGTGGAGGCCCGCATGGCCTGCTGCAACCAACGCTGTTGTTGCGGGTTTAGCTGATTCCATGCGTGGGTACCGATGACGATGACATCTGGAATCGTGGTGTGTTCATCGAGCGTGTAATATTTGGATACTTCGTAATGCTTGGACAGATAAAAACTGGGAGGGTTATTTTCTGCGCCATCTACCACGCCCTGCTGCAACGCAGTGTAGAGCTCACCCCAGGACACAGGCGTTGCAGAGCCGCCCATGGCGCGCACCATATTTACGGCACTTTGGCTGTTCATCACGCGAATCTTAAGGCCGGCGAGATCGGCGGGGCTGTAGACGGGTGCGTGCGTGGCGTAAAAGCTGCGGCTGCCGGCATCGTAGTAGCCCAGACCTCGAATACGATAAGGTGTTCCCGCAGCCAGAAGTTCTTGGCCCAGCGGCGATTCGAGCGTGCGCCAAAAATGTGCTGAGTCTTCAAACAAATAGGGCAGGCTAAACAATTTCATTTGGGGCACAAAGGCTTCAAGTGAGCTGGCTGAGACTTTAGTCATCGCCAGGCTGCCGATTTGCAACAGCTCAATCACCTCGCGCTCGCTACCCAGTTGGCCCGAGGGGTAGATTTGTAAGCGCATTTGACCCTCGGACAGCGCGTGCAGTTGCTCGTTCATCTGCTCAAGGGCCAAATGGACAGGGTGTTTAATATCCAGGCTGTGTGCCACGTTCAGCGTTATCTGTTCGGCTGTTTGGCTGCAGCCCAGGAGAGACGTCGCCATGATTGCAGCCACAGCCGGCGGGCAAAGCGCGCGCCGGGCTCTGTTGCGCAAGCGATAAAAAGTTGCGTAAACAAATGTCATTGCGTTAACCATGGGCAAGTGCTCCTTTGAAGAGGGAGAGGGGCACAATTGCGCCTGGGTGCTGAATTACGAGTGCAGCGCAGCAGGAACCTTGAAGGACGGCGTCCTCTGGCGATTCATTTAATAGACGCGCAGCGAGGTAGCCGCCATTAAAGGAATCGCCGGCGGCCGTGGTGTCGCGTGGGGTGACGCGCTCGGGCACGGGAATGGTGCGGTGAAGCTCGGGTGTATACACACGGCTACCGGCCTCCCCCTGTTTGACGATCACTTCCTGACATCCGTGCGCGCGATAGCGTTCAATGCAAGCGTCGGCGCTGTGCGGGCCCCAGAGTAAAATCTCGTCGTCGTAACTGGGCAGGGCGATGTCTGTGTGCGCCATCATGGCGCGCATAACGCCCTGGGCCTGGGCGCTGCTCGCCCAGTTGCGCGGGCGATAATTAATATCGAACGCAACGCGTCCGCCTTGGCTGCGGTAATGGGCCAGGGCCACAAATAGATGTTCGCGCACGGTTTCGGAATAGAGCGACAGCGTAATGCCGCTCAGGTACACGATATCGTATTCGCACAGAGCCCCGAGCAGCTGTGGCGCCACCTCAAAGAGCTCGCGAGCCGGCGCCTGGTTGCGCCAGTAATAGAAGCTTCGCTCACCCTCCGTGTCAGTCTCAATCAGGTACAGGCCCGGGGTGCGGTCGGCGAGCTGGATCACCCGGTGGGTTCCAATGCCTTCGCGCTGCCACTGGGCAATCATTGCGTTGCTGAAACGGTCTTTGCCGAGGACCGTTAGAAAGTCTACCTGCGCGCCAAATCGGGCGAGGTAAACAGCCGTGTTCAGGGTGTCGCCCGCATAGCTAAGGGTAAAGTTATCGGGTCCATTGGGCGCAAGCTCGATCATGCATTCGCCCACAGTGGCTATTTTCGGCATAGTGATGTGTCTATCCGGTTATTGAGAGCAATTCAGCGGCCAGAGCAAATAATAATTGGTCATGCCACTTGACCATACTAAAGCGAACAGAGGGCTTAAATCAAGGCAATGCTTCTCTATTTGGCACTGATTGGCTAGTATGGTTGCTGCAGGGGGACAGATGGTCAGATAGATTTTTATTGCCCGCCATGGGCGTTAAGCCTGCCTTGTTCCCAGTGAATACTCTCGGTGGGTGCCGAAGAGGCCCGGCGAGCCACCGAACTATTACCCATATGATCGGAGCACTAACGCAGTGGAATTGCAAACCGTAAAAGCAGAGCGCTTGTACCTTAAAGTGGCGGAACAATTGTCGGGACTCATCGCCGACGGTTCAATTAAACCGGGCGAACGCTTGCCCTCTGAGCGAGTGCTTGCAGATAAGCTGGGCGTTAGCCGCCCCACCATTCGCGAGGCCATGATTGCGCTGGAAATTTCGGGTGTGATCGAAATTCGCACCGGTTCAGGCATTTACGCCACGAAAAAACAAGCACAGCAGCCTCAACTCGAATTGGGCGACAAGGGTGTTGGGCCCTTTGAAATTTTGGAAATCCGATTCATTGTGGAATCTGAGGCCTGCGCCTTGGCCGCAGCGCGGATTACCCCCGAGCAGGTGGCTAGCTTAAAAGTGGCGCTGGCGGAAATGGAAGAGGAAGAAAAGCGGCCGGATGCCTCGGAGCAGGCCGACTGGAAATTTCACCGCATTATCGCAGAGGCAACACAAAACAGCGCAGTTATCAGTATTGTCGATTGGCTGTGGCAACTGCGTAATCAATCGGAATTGAGCACTGCCTTTATGGAGCGGCTGCGCAGTGGTGGGGTGCACCCGTCCATTGAAGACCACAAGAAAATTATTTTGGCCTTGGAGCAGCGGAATCCGGAAAAGGCTCGCGCGGCAATGCGCAATCACATCGACAACGCCACCACCGCAGCGGCGACCTATTTTGGCAAAGACGGCGAATAGCCTCGGTTGTCGTCTGTACATACACCCCTATTAATTGCCCGTACAGGTCGCATTTAATCGGGGTGTGCTCAGTTTTTATCTCGCTTGCCGGCTCCCTTGCTACTGTCAATGCCGCACCAACTCCGGCATTGACGGTCAGGCGCTCGCTAGCGACTGCTTCAGAGTAACTCGGCTAAGGCGTCGACAGTATTGCCAGTATGCAGCGCGGCGTAACTGCGAAAGATTGCCTGGACAAAGGAGGCGTGGCTGAGCAGTGCGATGGGAAAAATACCGGCGTGTGTGAGCAGGGCATGGCACTGTTCGGGAGTAGGAAAGTCGCGTTGTTGCGCTTGTTTTCGCATCATCTCTAACAGCTTGTGGCTGGCTGGGTCATTCACGTCATAGCCATTGTGCGGGTGGATACTTTTCGCAAGATAGGCCAGCCAGGCGCCCACTAGAATGGCGATGGGCGTCGCGTCCTGGCCCTGTGCGAGCAATTGTGCGGCGGGTGCCAAAGCGCGCTGCGGCAACTTTTGGATGCCGTCTGAGGCGACTTGGGCGCAGGTGTAGGGCACCTCCGCATTGCCAAACCGGTCGAGCAAATCCGCACAATAGCGGCTGAGGTCAACGCCTGGCAGGGCTGCCAAGGTGGGCAACATGGCGTCGCGCATTAACGCCTGCACCAGCCGGCGAATGGCTGTGTCCTCGACGGCTTCGTGAATATAGGTATGGCCCGCTAGGTGTCCGAGATAGGCAAGGGCTGAATGACTGCCGTTCAGCAGGCGCAACTTCATATGCTCATAGGGCGCGACATCGTCGACCACCAATGCGCCGGCCAGGGCCCAGTTGGGTGTGGGGGCTTTAAAGTTGTCTTCGATGATCCATTGGCGAAAGCGCTCCGACAAAAGGGCGCCGGCGTCTGCATAGCCCACCGATCCTTCAATGGCGTTGCGGTGGGCTCCGGTGGTGGCGGGTACAATCCGATCCACCATGGTATTGCAAAATCCAACCTGTTCGTCAATCCACTGGGCCAAAGCGGAATCCACCAAGCGCGCGGCGGTCAAAAGTGCATCGCGAAGCAGGTGCGCATTGTCTGGCAAGTTGTCGCAACTGAGAACATTTAATCCAGGCCCCTGCTGATGCATGCGGCGTTTACAGGCGCCCAACAAGTAGCCAATGACGGTACGCGGAGCGCCTGGGTGGGTAATGTCGTGTTGAATGTCGGGGTGGTTGAGGTCGAGCGAACGGGTGCCGGGTTTCAGGCAGTAGCCCTTTTCGGTAACCGTTAAGGTGACCGTGCTAATTGTCTCACTAGCCAGCGCCCTTAGCACCGCCTCTGGATTTTCCGGCGCTACGAGTACCTGTTCAATGGCGCCAATGACACGGTGAGACGCGCCGTGCTGATCCTGTTCTTTGAGTGTGTATAAAAATTGCTGCGGTGCCATTTTATCGCGCATACCGGGATTGCGTAGACTTACGGCGATAATGCGCCAATGGCCGTCGGTTTTGGCAAGAATGTCGTCCACATAGACCGCCTGGTGGGCGCGGTGAAAATTGCCGATGCCCAAGTGCACAATACCGGCCTTGCGGGTTGTGGGTGCGTAGGCGGGTGCACTTACTGTGTCGTTGAGTGTATCGAGTGTTTTATAGGAAAGCGTGCTCATAGGTGTTTATAACTTGTAGGCTTTTTTGGCGAGTGTATAGCTCAGATCGTGCGCGAGTTCAGCGGCATCCTTCAGGCTGATTCTGTGCTCTGCCACCAACTGCGCCAAAAAATTGCAATCCATACGGCGGGCCACATCGTGGCGGGCGGGAATGGATAGGAAGGCCCGGGTGTCGTCGTTAAAACCCACGGTATTGTAGAAGCCGGCGGTTTCTGTAATTTGTTCGCGGTAGCGGCGCATGCCCTCTGGACTGTCGTGAAACCACCAGGCCGGGCCGACTTTAAGTGCCGGGTAGTGGCCCGCCAATGGCGCCAGCTCGCGGCTATAGCTGGTCTCGTCCAGCGTGAAAATAATCATTGAGAAATTGGGGTTGTTGCCGAATTTGTTTAGCAGTGGACGCAACGCCTGCACATACTCGGTTTGCAGCGGGATATCGGCACCCTTGTCGCGCCCATAGCGATGGAACAGCGGCCCGTTGTGATTGCGATAGCAGCCGGGGTGAAGCTGCATAACCAAACCGTCTTCCACACTCATTGCAGCCATTTCGGTCAGCATCTGGCCGCGGAAGAGATCGGCTTCTGCGGCCGTGATACTTTGGGCGCGCGCCCGCTGAAAAAGCGATTCGCACTCGGCGAGCGAAAGATCGGCGGTGGTGGCAGTGGGGTGTCCGTGATCGGTTGCAGTGGCGCCGTGGGCAATAAAATGCTGTCGACGCGCGCGCAGTGCGCCCAGAAAGCCGCTGAACCGCTCTGTGTCTTCTCCGGTTAGATTCGCCAAGGCTTGTAGGTTGTCGCGCCAGTTGGGTTGCTCGGGATCGAGCAGGTCGTCGGGTCGGAAGGTGGTAATGACCCGGCCGGTCCACTGGCTTTCCCGGATTGCGCGGTGGTGCGCCAGCGGGTCGAGCGTTCCCTCTGTGGTGGCAATTACCTCAATGTTAAAGCGCTCAAACAAAGCTCGGGGCCGAAATGCCTCGGTGTGCAATTGCTGATTAAGGGTGCGGTAGTAATCGGCCGCCGTCTGGGGTGTGAGCGGTTCGGTAATGCCAAATACCTCTTGGAACACATGGTCTAGCCACAGGCGCGACGGCGTACCGCGAAAGAGGTGGTAGTGTTGTGCAAAGAGTTGCCAGGCGTGTTCGGGATCTGCCTCGGCCCCAATACCTAGACGCGCGAGCTCAATGCCTTGGCTATACAGCATCCGAAACACATAGTGATCGGGTTGAATCAGCAGTTCTGTGGGGTTTGAAAAACACGTGTTGTTTGCAAACCACGCTGGATCAGTGTGGCCGTGGGGGCTGATGATCGGCAGGTCTTTTATCTGTGCATACAGCTCGCGCGCAATAGCTCGGCTTGTTTGGTCCACAGGAAACAGGCGGTCTGGGTGCAAAAGCGTCACAGGCACTCCTCAAATTTTTCTAGTGTAATGGCAGCGGTCGATCGGGGCCGGCTGCTGTAGTCTTGCTCTGCGAATGGCGTGGTGCCATTAAAGCACACTCGCTATGAGCGCCTTAACGTGTAGTCGAGTGTATGAATCACCCCGCGCAACTCTGCCAGGCCTTTTAGTCGGCCCAGGTAAGAATACCCGGGGCGCACACCGGGCATGCCGATTTCGTCGGCCATCAAGTGGCCGTGGTCTGGGCGCATGGGGATGCGTGCATCGGGCTCGCCGATTGCGTCGCGGCGCTGTTCTTCGTGCAGCAGCGCGCTGATCAGGCCCACCATATCGTTGTCGCCTGCCAAGTGGTCCGACTCGTAAAAGGAACCATCCGCCTCGCGGATAACATTGCGCAGGTGCACAAAGTAAATGCGCGGCCCAAATTCTTGCGCCATGGCGACTAAATCATTGTCGCAGCGGGCGCCGTATGAGCCAGCACACAGGGTAATGCCATTGGCGGGGCTGGGCACTGCACTGAGCAATGCGCGCACATCGGCGGCGGTGGATACCACACGGGGTAAGCCAAACAGTGAAAACGGTGGATCGTCTGGGTGGATACACATTTTAACGCCGGCAGCTTCTGCCACCGGGATTATCATCTCGAGAAAGGCAAACAGATTGTCCCTGAAGCCGTCATTGCCCAAGCTGATAAATTGATCCAGTGTTGCTTTAAGGCTTGCGCGGTCGTGGGAGCCCTCACCGCCGGGCAGGCCGGCAATAATGTTGCGCTCAAGCAGCGCGATCTCATCGGCGCTCATATTGTCTATGCGGGCTTTAGCGCGGCTTAACACGGCTTCGTTGTAATTGCGTTCGGCGCCGCTGCGCTGCAATACGAAGACGTCGTAGGCGGCGAAGTCGGTCATTTCGAAGCGCAAGGCCTGGCTTTGATTGGGCAAAGTGTAATTTAAACTGGTGCGAGTCCAGTCAACAACCGGCATAAAGTTGTAGCACACGGTGGTCACACCGGCGGCGCCGGCATTGCGAATGGATTGGCAATAATTGTCAATCATGCGCTCAAAATCACCACTGCGCGATTTAATGTCATTGTGCACTGGGATACTTTCTATTACAGACCACTCAAGGCCTGCGGCCTCAATTTCAGCTTTGCGCGCGGCGATGGCCGCCTGTGGCCACACTTCGCCCGCCGGTATCTCGTGCAGCGCGCTGACGATACCGGTGGCACCGGCTTGGGCTATGTGCCGAAGCGAAATGCCATCTTCAGGACCAAACCAGCGCCATGTCTCTTGCATTACGTACTGCCTCTAGGTAACTGTGGAAAATGTTTGTCGGTCAATTGGTAAGACCACCTGTCCAATTAAACCCAAACATCCAGCTAATAGCAAGCCTGAGTCCGGCTGAAACGGAAATTTTTCGCAAATCAGGTTAAAAATTCGGCGCTCTGACGGCGCTGGTTGGGTTAATTATTGCTTTTTCTATAAAAAGGTAGATGGCAAGGTTGTAAGGCCAGTTGCTGTCGTCTAGCGTCGAAGTGCTGGTTCAGCTAGCTGTAGGGCTGGATGAGTGCCTTTGTGGGGCCTGTACTAGCTGTGCCCCACAGTGTGCAAACCAATAACCTATCAGGATCATAATAATGAAAAATGACAACACTCCCTGCTACGGCAGGATAGCAATGATGACCGCTCTGGCGACGGTAATTAGCACGGCTAATGCGCTGGCAGCGCCAGGCTATCTCGGCGGGCAAAGCCTGCCGCAAACCTATGCGCAAACCATCGATGCGGCAAACTTTGGCGTAATACCCAACGATGGCCAGGACGATGCTCAGGCCATTCAATCCATCATCGACACTCAAATCAGTGCCGGCAACTCGCCCTCGCACCTTGTTGCGATTCAATTGCCGGCGGGAGAGCTGCACATAGACGATGAAATTCATGTGGATAAATCTGGCGTCGTGATTCTCGGCGCCGGTAGCAACCCGGCGACGGGCACTAAACTCGTGGTGCGCAGTTGGCAACCCTACGGTGAGGCCAGTGACGGCGCGCCAGATTTTGATAAAAAATACTGGCCAGGTTATGGCGCTTTCAGGGTGGAAACGCGTCAAAAACATCCCAATGAGCAGGCCTACGAAGGCAGCATTAATTTCCACTGGAAACACAGCATGGAGATTGTACAGCCGGCCAGCCAAGGCGATACAGTGCTGACACTGGAAAACGGCAAGGCAGGTAATTTTTCCGTGGGTGATTTAATTTATGTGGGGGCCGCAAATGACAATGACTTTTTGAATCAGGGCCAGGTTCCCATTAGCAAGCGCAGCAAGGGGCATATTACTACCGGCCACATGCGCACTCAGATTTTCACCGTGGCAGGTGTTAATGCCTCGGCGAATCAGGTTGTCTTGAGTGCGCCCCTGGAATTTGATCTCCAGCCTACCAATAGCAGCGGCTATAAGAGTCGCGTGATGCCGGTGACGGCGGTGGAAGGCGTTGGCTTTAGGGATTTTTACCTGACCATGTCCACCGAAGGAACGGCCTGCGCCGGCTACAATAGCGGTGATTTTTCGCCGCAAAATCCCAATGGTGTGGGCCATAAATACCTGAACTTGTGCCCCAAAGACGCCATTCACGGAATAGTGTTTAAATGGACGGCGAACGGCTGGGTAGAAAATGTCACCATGGAAATGGTGGGTTCACATCCGTTGGTGACCGAGTTTGCCCGACATATGACTTTTAAAAACAACCTGCTTTCGGGTTCGTGGAATAAGGGTGCGGGTGGCAACGGCTATTTTCGCGGCTCAAAGCTTTACGACAGTCTGATCCAGGGGAATAGCCTCCATCGGTTGCGGCACCTGACATTGCAGTGGTCTGCCACAGGAAACCTAGTCGAGCAAAACAGCCTGGATTGCGATATTAATTTGCACGGTGGCTGGGAGCGCAACAATGTGATTCGCAACAACCAGGTGTCAGTGCCCTTCGAACACCGAAGTTGGGATAACGGTCAGCCGGGGACGGGGACTTGGCAACCCATTTGGTATGGCAGTGGCGATCACGCGAGCAACTGGTCCGGCCCCACAGGGCCCAACAATGTGTTTGTGGATAACCAATTGTCTAAAGCGCTTAGCGAAGGTGCACCGGTTCAACCCTGGGGGTTATTTGATGCTCCCGGCGTCTCCTACGCTTTTGCCTGGGATGGCAATCAATTTGTGCATCTCAATATTTCAGGTACCGCGGTGGAAACCTGGACCCAAACACATGCCGAGGGCGTTGCCGCACAAATGCCCTTGTCGGGCGTGTTGACCGGCGGCGTGCCGACGCCAACACCCACGCCGACACCGACACCGACGCCGACACCGACACCGACACCCACACCCACACCCGGTAATTGTTCCAGTTACATCGATATACCTTGGGATGCCCGCACCGAAGTGGTTTTGCAGGCGGGTAGTTGTGTGCGATTTGATCGGGATCTTGCCGGCGAAACGCTTCAGGTGTGGGACAGCGATGCCAACAATAGCTGTGATTTCCGTGGTGAGGTACGCTCGGTGGCAGGCACTGGCGCTGTGAGTATCACCAGCAATTACAAAGCCCACAGTGGATTCTCTGGTACCACCCTGTCGTTCAATAGCGACAACGGCTGTCAGTTTGTGAAAGTGCGGGCCTACTAACTGTGGCGTTGCCGCACTGTGTCGACAGTGCGGCAGCTTCGCTGGCGCAATTGACCCGTCGCTTTGGCCGGTGAAGCAAAAGACCGCGCAAAAAAAGCCCCGGTGTGCGGGGCGTGAGGGCGAGAGATAAACTGTCTACTTCAATGTAAGTGCAAATACTCCAAAAGCAATTAGCATACGCAGAGGGTGCATTGTAACCAATCCGCCTGGATGGTCAAGTGGTAAGGCCAGATTATCCGATATCTGCCATTGTCAAATGATCCATATCATCGAATACCTGGTTCTCACCACCCATGGCCCAAATAAAGCTGTAGCTGCTGCTGCCCGCACCCGAGTGGATAGACCAGCTGGGAGAGGCAATGGCCGTGCGCGGCGCCAGCGCCAGTGCGCGGGTTTCTTGCGGTGCCCCCATAAAGTGGAATACGCGCTCCGCATCGGGAAGGTCGAAGTACATATAGACCTCCGTGCGGCGGCGGTGGGTGTGCGGCGGCTTGGTATTCCAGACACTGCCGTCACTGAGCTGGGTTATCCCCATAACCAATTGGCAGCTGTCGACGATGCCGGGGCAAATAGATTGGTAAATGACCCGCTTATTGCTGCTGTTCACATCGCCCAGGGCTACTTGCTTGGCTTTGCTTTGCGGAATATGGCAGCTTGCGGTTTGGCGATGGGCAGGGTAGCTGACCATGTAAAACTGTGCAGGATTTGTGGCGTCGAGACTGCTAAAGGCCACGGCTTTTGAACCGCGTGCTATATACAGGCTGTCGAGTTTTTCCATGGCGTATTCAGTGCCGTCAACCGACACCTTGCCGGCGCCGCCAATGTTGATTACGCCCAGTTCACGGCGCTCGCAGAAATACGCACTGGCCAGCTCTTTATGGGTTGGCAATTGCAGTGCGCTGTCGGTGGGCACGGCCGAGCCGACAACCGCGCGGTCGACGTCGGTATAGGTGAGCTGTAGCTCGCCAGTGGCAAACAGGGCATCGATGACAAATGCCTCGCGTAGTTCGGCGTTAGTCATGCGCTGGTAGCGCACTGAGTCCGCTGTGTGTAAAAAATTCATAGTCATTTCCGTGCTATTTTTTGGACAAAATTTGAATGGTAATGGGGGTGTTCAGTTGGTCTTGTATCGCCTCTAACCAGGCTTTAAAGTCGGTGCGATCACGCACTCCTGCATCGCGCCAGCTCGCGGCAAAATAGTATTGTGTTTGGGTGCCGCCACGCAAAACGGCGAGGTGGTTTTGCGGGTCGTCGGTCAACATGTGGAGGCTGTTGGCGCGGAAAAAAACCGCCATACCCAGCATGTCGCCCGCTAAACTTTGATTGCCCCAACTCGCTAAAAAGCCCCAGCCGTTGCTAGGTGTAGAGGACAAGATGTCGACGTCGTGACGCACCATGCCGGTAGCCCAATGCGCCAATGGTGCCGAGGCGTTGGCGGTTACCCGCGTTAACGGTGACTCGGGTTGTATCCAGTATTGAACCTGTAAATTGGCGGTGTGGCTGGCAGCTTGCCACTGGCTGTAATCTACTTGCGCGCCGGAGCCCGCTGCGGTGTTAAAAATAGTGGCATTGGCGCTGGCAAACTGGTGAACGCCCACCAGTTTTTCCGAATCGGTCCAGCTCGCTGGGCTGCCGATGCCAAGAGATGGCCCCACCTTCAGTACATCCATTCCCCAGTCGCTTAGTGCATGGTAGTCGGTACCGTCCTGACCAATGCCGGGTAATACCAAGGCGTGAGTTTGTTTGCCAAAAATATCGATCGCCGAGCGTTTATCAAAGTAAAGTCGATAGGCAATAGCAGAGGATTCCCAGCCGATGCCTTCATACTTAAATAATTTATCGCCAACGGTGTGGGTTATTGGCAGTTTCAATGTTTGCACAGGGACGTACTGCCCCCCACTAAGGACGCCCTCGACATCGGCCTGGCCGCCAACACGCACAGCGAGCTCGGCCAAGGTGTGCGCTTGCGCGCCGGTGACGGGCGCGGTGCCGTCGGGCCAGCTCAGCGTAAACTGCTTGCGTGCGTGGGGCGCGAAATTGGCGAGGAAGGCGATGCCCTGTGCGGCCAAATTCTCCCCGCAATTAAGTCGCACTGCACTGTAGTGGCTGTCGCCGTCGGTGATAAAGGGCATCTGCTGAGCGGCCTGAGGGGGCAATAGCTGGGGCTCGACGCATACCAGTGCTTGAGGGGCAGGGGCATTGCGGGCGTTATGGGCCTCGATGGCTAAGCTCACGGGGGTGGCCGTAGCCGTGTACGACGTGACCGCCATCGCCAGCGTAAACAGAAGGCGCGCGCACGGAGTTGGACAAATTCGCTGCATAGTGTTGCCTGTAGACATGGTGGTCAGGCCAATATACACTACAAAAATTGGTATTACCACATTACCAGTTTGGGGCCGGCGAAGGTCGAAGCTTGCGCGAAGCCCGGCTCGATTTCGCACACACACTAATGAACACCTAGAAAGGTACAGACATGACAATGCATAAAACGGTGGCGCTCGGCTGCCTGCTCACAGCCGTCGTCGGATGCGGTGCGCCATCAAATTCCGCACAGCTGCCGTCAGCGCAAGCCGAACAAGCTGTACAGGTAGACGCTCACTGGCCCCAGCCGGTGGCGTATGTCGCGCCAGGCACGAAGCCTCAAACCTTTTCTGCGGCGTTATCGGCAAGCGCTATTAGCCAAGTCGCGAATCAGGTGGCGGATTGGCAGCTGGGGCAATACGACCTGCGTAGTAATCAAATGCGCACCGAAGGGCGCCCGAGTGGCATCCCGCAGGGCTGGATGTATGCCACTTGGCAAATCGGCCTGTTGGCCTGGGCGGACGCGAGCCAGCAGCGTAACTACGAACAGGCAGTAGTCAACGCCTCGGCTGTGAATCAGTGGCTTTTGGGCCCGCGTGTTTACCACGCTGACGATCACGCCATGGGGGCTGTGTATCTAAGCTTGTATGAGCGCCAACCAATCGTTGCGCGCATCGCCCACGTGCAGCAAACGTTTGATCGAGTGCTCGCCGCGCCATTAACCACAAGCTTGTACTTTGATGACGACAACAAAGTTTCCCACAAGCTGGCGCACCGGGATTTTATCGATCCCGCTTGCACGGATCGCTGGTGTTGGGCCGATGCCATCTTTATGGCGCCGCCCGTATGGGCGCAATTGGCCAGAGTTACCGGCGACGCGCGCTATTTGGCATTTATGGATCGGGAATTTTGGCAGGCCACCGAATACCTCTACCGCACCGATGAAAAGTTGTACTTGCGCGACAGCCGCTACTTTGATCGCAAGGATGAACAGGGCCGGTTGATTTACTGGGGACGCGGCAATGGTTGGGTGTTGGCAGGTATTGCCCGAGTGCTAAAGGAATTGCCGCAAGATTTTGCTGCCCGCGAAAAGTACGAACAGCTGTTTCGCGCTATGTCTGAGCGACTGGTCGCCTTGCAGCAAGCGGATGGCTCCTGGCCCTCTTCGCTGCTAGCGAATGAAGAACAGTCGCCGCCAGAATCCTCCGGCACCGGCCTACTGGTGTATGGCCTGGCGTGGGGTGTCAATGCCGGCCTGCTACCCGAAGCTAAGTATCGCGCTGCCGTGCAAAAAGGCTGGCAATCCCTGGTACAAAGTGTGCACCCCGACGGCAAGCTCGGTTGGGTACAACAGGTAGCCTTTGCGCCTGGGTCTGCCACGGCAGATGACACTCAGCTTTACGGTACCGGCGCGCTATTGCTGGCGGCCTCAGAAGTCATTGCCTTGGTAGATTAAAAGGAAAACTAAGATGAACGACTTTTTGCACAATCAATTCGGGCTGGCTGGAAAAGTGGCATTGGTTACTGGCGCTAGCCGCGGTTTGGGGCGCGCCATGGCTATCGCACTTGGGCGTGCGGGTGCGCAGGTTTTTGCTGTGGGCTCGACGCTGGCGAGCGTGGAAAACACTATCGCACTAATGCAAGCAGAGGAGCTTGCTGTACAAGGGTTGGGATGTGATCAGTCGCAGCCTGCCGCCATCGAGGCCCTGTTTCAACAGGTGCGCGAGCGCGCAGGCAGGCTTGATATTTTGGTCAACAATGCCGGCACTATTCGCCGGGCACCGGCGGTAGAATTTTCGGATGAAGATTGGGATGCCGTCATGGAGACCAATATTAACGGCGTTTTTCGCATGTGCCGGGCGGCGGGCAGCATGATGCTAGCGCAGGGTGGCGGCAAGATAATTAATATCGCATCGCTGCTTAGTTTCTCAGGCGGAATTACAGTGCCCGCCTATGCGGCCAGCAAAGGCGCAGTGGCGCAGCTCACTAAGGCACTGGCCAATGAATGGGCGCAAAATAATGTACAAATTAATGCCATCGCACCGGGTTATTTTGCCACCGACAACACCGAAAATCTTCGCAATGATCCACAACGAAATGCCAGTATCAGCGCGCGTATTCCCGCGGGGCGGTGGGGCCAGCCAGAAGATTTGGCAGGTGCTGTGGTATTTTTAGCATCGCAGGCGTCGAATTACATGAATGGCCACGTCATGCTGGTCGATGGCGGTTGGATGGCCCGCTGATGCAGACGCAAAAGATATGGGCGCTGGTTGCGTGTGCGTTGTTGGGCAGTGCGTCTTTCAACGCCACTACTGCGACTGCCGATAGCCAAGCACATAGCACCTCAAAATTAGCGGCCCAGCAACACCCGGTTGCCTTGGCGAGCAATGCACCTTTGCGTGTGCATCAAAGTGATTTGCTGCGGGCCAAGCAGGCCTGGGGTGTGCAGCAGGAGCCCTATCGTCTGGCCGTCGATCAACTTATTACACAGGCGCAGCAACGCTTATCGCGCACGCCGCCCAGTGTCGTGACCAGCGATCGCGGCGTGAAGAAGCAGAGCCCCCACGACTACATAAGTCTTGCGCCGTATTGGTGGCCTAACCCGGCCACCGAGGACGGCTTGCCCTGGATCAAGCGCGACGGCCGCCGCAATCCCTGGGTGGACAGCAGCGATTCTTCTAAGGCCGCTTGGAATCGATTTGCCGAAGATGTTGAGCTATTGGCACTGGCCAGCTTTTACACCGGAGATGATCGCTATGCGCGCAAGGCTACCGATTACTTTCGTACTTGGATGGTCGATCCGGCAACGCGCATGAACCCGCACTTAAACTACGCACAATCGGTGCCAGGCGTAGCCGACGGCCGCAGCTTTGGCATCATCGATTTTGTCTTGCTGCCGCAGGTGATTGATGCCTTGCGCTTAATTAGCCAGACCAGCGCGATGGACTTAAACACTCGTGCGCAGATCGATGGCTGGCTGCATGAGTTATTGCATTGGTTAATGACCAGCGCATTGGGTACTACCGAGCGAGAAGCTCACAATAACCACGGTACCTTTTACGATGCGCAAGTACTGGCTCTGGCCCTGCATCTCGATCGCCCCGAGCTGGCGGCGCAAACTTTGGCACGCAGCCAGCACCGGCTAAACCTGCAAGTGAACGCCGATGGCAGCCAGCCACACGAACTGAACAGAACGCGTCCATTTAGCTACTCTGTGTACAATTTAAGGGGCTTTTTTATCATCGCCGATTTGGCGCGGCATCTATCGGTGGATTTGTGGCAGTCGGAGGTGGATAGCTCAAAGCTGGCCTTAGCGTTGAATTATATCCTTGCACGCGCAGCGCTGCCCAACTGGGGCGGTGCGGCGGAGCCAGAGATTGATGTGACGCGTTTAAGCGCGCTGGTGTTGACGGCTGTGCGTGAAGGTCTGCCTGTGGCAGAACTGAATGCCGCCCAGGGTGAGCAGTTGGCCTTTAGCTGTCTGGCGCGTGTTGCACCGGAAGCAACCGCACTTCGCGGGTGGCCTAAGGCAGAGGGCCGCTGTTACTACTAACTCAGTGCCAGCACAGCATTTCGGCCTGGCCGGTACAGGGTTCCCTTACGGGGGCCTGGACAGCAACAAATAATCTATTACAGGCGGGCCTATCTTTAGCCTGCCCGCACAGGAGTTTACAGTGAATTTCCGGAGATTAAGCGATCAGTTGAGCTCGAACAGCGTGGCCTTGGGCCGATGGCTGCTAACAGCGAGTCTTCTGTTACTCCTCGGCTGTGGCAACGACGGTGCCAATGGCCAGGTTACAGCAGGATCTAGGTTGTCGGTTAATTTGTCTGTGGGAGAGTCGACCGCCTTTAACGAAAGCTGGCGCTATCTTGAGAGCGATCAATGGCAATTGCCGAATGCCGACCTACCCGAGTGGCAACCCATTAACCTGCCGCACACCTGGAACGCAACCGATACGGTGGATGCCGAGCCAGGTTATCGCCGCGCGGGTGGCTGGTATGAAAAAATATTTGTAGTTAACGAAGCCGGCCATTACCAGCTGCAATTTGAAGGCGCAAATACCGAGACCACGCTGTACTTAAATGGCCACGAGATTGGCGAGCACATCGGCGGCTACGTGGGTTTTACGCAATCGCTTAGCTCGCATTTGTTGGTGGGTAAACCCAATCGGCTGCTAGTGCGAGTGAGCAACCGCTACAACCCGGATGTGATCCCGTCGCAAAAAGCCGATTTTTTTATTCACGGGGGCATTACCCGCGATGTGTGGCTGCACAGACTGCCCGCGCGCTATATGGCACGGGTGCTTGTTTCCACTCCCAATGTTACGGCGGTGTCCGCCGATACCGAGGTTCGTATTCAGCTGGCGGGCATAGGCGCGGCCGACGCACAGCAAGTTAGGTTAGAACTCACTGACCCTCAGGGTATAGCGGTCGCCGAAATGTCCAAAGCAATCTCAGCTGAAAACATGGACGATCTGGTGCTTAGTTTGCCGGCAGTAGCCGAGCCCAAGTTGTGGTCGCCTTCGCACCCGCACCTGTATCGCTTAACGGTGACCTTGGCATCGATGGCGGGTGAGACACTTCAGCAGCGAGTAGAACCGGTGGGCTACCGCTGGTTCGAAATGCGCGACGGTGAGGGCTTCTTTTTAAATGGCAAGCGTTTGTTGTTACGGGGTACACACCGCCACGAAGAGCACGCTGGCGTCGGCGCGGCAATGACCAACGCACAGCACCGCGCAGACATGGCGCAAATGAAAGCTCTGGGCGTGAATTTTGTGCGACTGGCCCACTACCCTCAAGATCCAGAGGTGTATCGGGCGGCGGACGAACTCGGGTTGATACTGTGGGATGAATTACCTTGGTGTCGCGGTGGTAAAGGTGGTGCGCAATGGGAGCGCAATACCGAGCGGCTGCTTGAGGCGCAAATACTGCAAAATTATAACCATCCCAGCATTATGTTTTGGTCGCTTGGCAACGAAATTTATTGGGAGTCGGATTTCCCCAACGGAGGAGACGACGCAGAAATTTTGCCCTTTCTTAAACGGCTGCATCAGCGCGCTAAATCTTTGGACGCCCACCGCTATACAGCGCTTCGAAAGTACTACCCGGGAGCCGAAGTCGTGGACGTTTTCTCGCCGTCCATATGGGCTGGCTGGTACGGCGGCGCTTACGGCCAGTACCAACAGGCACTTACCCAGGCCATGGACAAGTACCCGCATTTTCTGCATATGGAGTACGGCGGCTCAAGTCACCGAGGGCGCCACACAGAGACGCCAATGAACGAAACAGGATTGCCCAACGAGCAAGTATCTGTGGAGGAGGCCATGAATCAGGCGGTGGCAACCAGTATCGCCAAGGACAGTGACTGGAATGAAAACTATATGGTCAATCTGTTTGATTGGCACCTTTCGGTGAGCGAAAAATTGCCTGGATTTGGCGGCAATGCGCAGTGGGCCTTTAAAGATTTTGGCACGCCCCTGCGCCCGGAAAACCCCTTGCCCTATATCAACCAGAAAGGTTTGGTTGATCGGCGCGGTCAACCGAAAGACGCCTACTATGTATTTGCGAGTTACTGGTCCGATACGCCGTTTTGCTACATCGAATCTCATACGTGGCCAGTACGCTTTGGTCCTGCTGAAGGCCGGCCGGTTAAAGTGTTTTGCAATACCCACAGCGCAGAGTTGTCGCTCGACGGTCGCAGCCTGGGTAAAAAATTGCGTCGGCACGGGCACTATCCCGCGCACGGCTTAGTGTGGCAAGTGCCCTTCAAGGAGGGCGTCAATCACCTGGCGGCAACGGGTTTTGATCGCGATGGGCGCGAACTTGCCAAGGACTCCTTCAGCTTAACCTATCATCAGGGCGAGCCGGGTAAGTTTGAGCGCGTGGTGCTGTCGTCGACGGCCCAGACCGCAGATGTGTATCTCGTCACGGCGCAAGCGGAGGATGCTCGAGGCCGACGGGCTATAACCTTCAGCGAGCGGGCTTATTTCTCTACCCTGGGCGGCGATGCTGAGCTGGTGCAGGATCAGGGGACCTACGACGGCTCTGCGATCGTTGAGATGGCCAATGGCGTAGCTCAAATACGCGTGCGCGCCGGCAGCCGGCCGAGTGTTGTGGAATTTAGAACGCAAAATGTTAAGGGTGTTTATCTCACTATTCCCGCTCGGGATGGGGCCGCACGCTAAACAGTTAGCGGCAACGGCGGCTATGGGCTGGTACGGCCACTTGATCAAGTGATAAGTGTGTCGGGCGCGTGATTAACCGGCCTTGTTGGCTATCCATCTAGGGGCAGGCAGTCGCGTTGGCTGCCTGCCTTTTTCTATGATATGTAACAATTTGATTGTAAAGAACATTTTTTGGCCTTGGCTTTTGATAGGCCTTGCGGAGGCCGCAGGGCTGGTTTAGCAAGCCGACTTTAATCGCCCAATAATTGGTAAGGCCACTTGACAGTAAGTCATTTATATAGAAATATGGGATTGTCTCATCAGTGGTCACTGGCGAGACCTGACACAACTAGGGTCAGCAGAAAACAGATAACAAATAATCCCAAGGGGACCTGAGCATGACAATTCATCGGAGAACAACCGGCCACCCGGTCTTTAAGAAGACACTGCTGAGCGCAGTCATTGCGCTGGCGGCCACACCGGCTATTGCCCAAGACGACGACGCCAATGCGACGCTGGAAGAGGTGGTTGTTACCGCACAATTTCAGCGCAACCTGGACAATGCGCTGGATGTAAAACGCAATTCGTCCACGATTGTCGACGGCATTTCGGCGGATGACATTGGCTCACTACCCGCCCTGGATATGGGCGAAGCCCTGCAGGCCGTTGTCGGGGTTCAGCTCAACCGCGAAGGCGAGCGCCGCGAATCGAGCATTAACCTGCGCGGCATGCCCTCGGGCTTCGTATTGACGACAGCTAACGGACAAACCTTTGCCAGCCCCTCGCGTAGCGACAAGGCTTTTGGTGCGCCAAACCCATTTGGTGCCTATGACCCCGCTATTTTTAATGGCACAGACGTCATTAAGACGCAAACGGCAGCCATGCAGGAGGGCGGTATTGCCGGTACCGTGGATTTAAAACTCGCGCGCGCCTTAGATAAGCCCGACGGGAAATTGAGCCTGGCAGTGGCCGGTCGCAGCGAGCAGCTAGCCGACACCGTAGACACCGAGTTGGTGCTCTCCGGTTCCAAGCACTTGATTGAGGACACTCTGGCGTTTACGGGTGTAATTGCTACCTCCGAGCAATCCTTCCGCCGCGACACTATCAAAATCAACCGCTATGACAATGTTCCCAGTAATAGCAATTTTGTCGGCGCCAACGGTGAAGACTTCGCCAGTTGGAAAGCCGCCAATAATTTGCCTGCCAACGCTGTGGTAAAAATGCCGGGAGAATTGCGTCAAGGTTCGGAAATTAACGAAGGTCAGCGCACCTCCTTTAGCGGCGGTCTAGAGTATCAAGCCAATGATGCGTTGCGGCTGGGACTGAGTTTGTTTTACACCGAGCGCGACATGGATCAGAACGGCCAGCAAGAAATCGATATGCGTACGCGCAGTGGCGGTACAAAAATTACACCCAACTCCTCGCCTCGGGCCACCGGTGCCGTCGATAATGATGGCAATCCTATCTATACCGTATCAGATATTCTGTTTGACGACGTGGACTACCGTTATACCTCCCGTATTTGGGACACCTACGAGCAGTCGCAAGCGGCGATCTTTGATGCTCAATGGCAAAGTGATGAATGGACTATCGACGGTTTAATCTCAATTTCCAGTGCAGAAAACAATTGGAGCGAACTGTTTTATACGCCAATTCATAAAGCCGGTAGCAGTGGTATCTCTGGCCGCCTCTATACCGGTGAAGGCAAGGTAGAAGATTTCTTGGTCGACATTCAGAACTTCGACAACCTGGACTTGGATACCGAGTGGCAGGTTAAAGATACACTCAGTAGTTCGGGTGTTGTTAACAGTCTTGATAACAATCAAATCCAGGCATTGGTAACCGGAACCTACGAGACCCTAGATCGCGATAGCAACGCCTTTGAATTCAATGTCGAGCGCATACTGGATGTCCCCATTCTGTCGAATATCAAGTTTGGCTACCGCTACTCCACAGACGAACAGCACTCGGATCGCTTGCGCAGTTCGCCTACGGGAATCGACCTCAATGGTATATTGATCAACAGCGCCCGCGGCAATCCTGCCTACAGTAGCCAAGGTAGTTTCTTTGGCAATAACGTGGCCGGCTTTGCTGGCGCAGGCGAAGGATGGTATGCATTGGATGTGGATGCCATTAACGCGCAGGCGGCGGCGACTATTGGCACTGTCAATCCAGATCCGGTCACAGGCGAGCTCCCAGTTATTGTGCCGGCTACCGGCTTGATTGCGCGTGGAGGTCAGCAGAGTGCGGGCTTGATATACGATGTCACCCTGGATACGTCAGCGGCTTATCTGATGTCGGACCTCGATTTCGTCATTGCCGATCGTCCGGTCATGGGTAATATTGGCGTTCGCTATGTATCTTCCGAGCAAGATGCCTCGGCACCTTTCTTTGCGTTTGGCGCAACGGATATCAATAACCCACAGGACAAGCACGTTAAAAACAGCTACAGCTATCTGCTGCCTAGCATGAATCTGGCTATGGATATCACTGAAGATGTGAAGTTGCGTGTAGCTTATAGCGAATCTATGGCGCGTCCAAACGTGCGCGCAGCGACGCCGTCGGCTACTGTTAAAACTGTGCCGGGTGAAGCCACTGTGGGCCTGCCAGGTGCTGATGTCGATCCATTCACCGCCCAGTCCTACGACATATCTCTCGAGTGGTATAACCGCGAAGGCAGCGCCATTACCTTTGCTGCATTCCACAAAAACATCGATAACTTTTTTACCTCGGTGGGTACCTGTGATCAAGATTTGATGGCTGACTATGGCATCAATGTGGGCAAGCTGTCGGAAGTTGGCGGCAACTGCATTACCGATGGTGTGGATGACTATGATGCAATAGATCCCAACTACATCATGGCCGGCGACACGGTAAGCGCGAGTCAAATTCAAAATATTGACGAGCGCATTAAGGTACAAGGCTACGAATTATCCATACAGCAAAATTTGAGCTTCTTACCTTATCCGTGGAATGGTTTTGGCGGTATCATTAACTACTCTAAAACCAGTCAGGATGCCCCGGTTGAGGCGCAAATTCCCGGTATTTCCGATGATACCTACAACATCATTGGCTACTATGAGCAAGGCCCCTTTGGCATTCGCCTAGCGTATAACTACCGGAGCGACTACGAGCTGGAAAGCGTTGGCACCTTTAACGGCGAGGGTAATAAGAACGTAAAGGCGGCTGGCCGTGTTGATCTGTCTGCCTATTACAATATTACCGAGAAATTCAGTGTGTCTCTGAAAGGCTACAACCTCACAGAAACACTCTACGAAGAGTACCAGGATGCGGAATTTCAACCGCGCGCGACTCACTATGATGGACGTACTTTCGTGATGCAGGCGAAGTACAACTTCTTCTAATTATTTTTGGTTTCCCTTCGCTGGGCCCCAGCTAATGCTGGGGCCTTTTTTTTGCCTGGGCTAGCTGTTTGGATGTTGGCGCGATAAAGAGCCAGACGGCCGCCAGGCCTCGGTATCCAAGGCTAGGCGAGGAGCGCTAGCGCCGCCCAAGTGCATATCTGAACCAAAACACCGGCTGTTGAGCTAACTGAAAATTCCTGGGGTATCCTGCTTCTTGGCGGCGACCTGTTGGCGATATTGACTGGGCGTAAGATTTACCATGCGCTTAAAAAATGTATTGAAGACCGATTTGCTGTTAAAGCCTACCTCGTAGTAGATGTCGGTTATGGTTTTTTCCCTGTAGGCGGGGTCTGCTAGCAGCTTCTTGGCCTGCAAGACGCGGTGGGTATTGACGAATTCGTAGAAATTTTGATTGTAGTGCTGCTTTAGAATGACAGAGAGTTTGCGCGCTGGTATACCCAAAGCGCTGGCGAGCTTATCGAGTGTGATATTGGGTAGTGCATAAATATGCGGTTGTTTCATACCGGTATCTATGGCGTCAATCAGTTCAGGCTCGAAACCTTGCTCGTTGCTACCACTAGACTCGGGCGTTTGATCAACCGCCTCTAAGGACTGCCAGCGGGTAAATTTCAAAATTACCAAGACATTGATTACCACAAAATTCAAGTGGTAGGCCGCCACACCGATATCATTGAGCAAATCCATATTAAAATGGCTGTTCAACAGCCCGTGTACCTTCACACTTAGCAGTAGTGCGTCCCAGCTATAGAGTGCCAACAGGCAGACTATCATGATCTTTAGCCATGCCAGGTCGTGATTGTTGATATTGGCGAAGGTGTCTTGCAGGCGCCTGTTAAAGTTCACAATCAGCCCCAGGCACGCCAGTGCGTAGCCTACGCGCATGTACTTGCTGAACGCCTCAAAATACAGGAAAGGCGAAGAGTAGGCGATATGCTGAGATTCAATCAGCTGGTGCCGGCTAGCGTAGTCGAGGCTGTAAAAATTGATGATCAAAAGGAAGAAGTACAGCGAGAAGGGGATCAAATGCAGCAGATGGCGGGGTTTTAGGGCAAAGTCTTTATGAAGAAGGCTATGCACAAACAGCAGCAATAAGGGGCCGTCTAAAAAGTAGCTATAGCTGCCAAAGAAAAACAGGTTGGGCGAAATATCCAGCATCCACAGGCGGAATTCCTTGCCCCAGAAAATAAGTTCGTGCAGCGGAATCAGTGTGTGGCAAAGCAAAAAGCCCATAAAAAAATAGGTGCTAAGAGACAGGCTGCGAACATTCAGCCCTAGCAGCAGGGCGGCTAGCAGGCATTCAAACGCCGTTAGTATCAACACCAGATCATGGAAATTAAACAGCACGGTATCCATTGCAGCGCGTTCTCTTTAATACATTTTTTTATTTATATTAGGCATCTTGCGGGGGCTGAAGGCGCCCGTATCAGGGCGTGATACGCCGATACTGCAGGGTGTCTAGGTTAGATGATACGGTTTTCTGAAATATATTTCATCCATGGGTAAGAGCTGGATGTTAGTGGTCGCTTACCGGTTGGGTTTGTAAGACACCGGGTTTGTAATAAGACGAACGCCAGTAGTCCGAATGCGCAGCCAGCCGAACGGGTAATCAATGACTCGAACGCCGGTAATTCAACGGCCCGAACGACGCCTTTCCCCGAGCGCTTTATGGTTGGCCTGCGTCAATGGGGTTCGGCCCGGTTTGGCGTCTGAGCGGGGTTGATAAATCGATGAAAAGGCGGTTTGTGCCCCGCGCTGCAAAAGCAATGAAAGAATCACTCAATAATAAAGAGCAGGTACAAAGCCCATGGAGACATATTCCAAATACCCCCGATCGAATCGGCTATCTCAGCGTCCGTTAGCGGTTGCCGTCGGTGGTTTGATGGCGCTGGGTGTTAGTGCACCCAACTTTGCACAGTCGACGAGTGCGCGCGAGCTGGAAGAAATCGTCGTTACCGCTGAACGCCGCGAGGCATCGCTGCAGAATACACCCATTGCCGTCTCGGCATTAACGCAACAATCGCTGATTGAAAATGACATTCTGGATGTCACAGGCCTCAATGGCTTTGTGCCCAACTTGCTCGTTTCCGGCCAAGAAGATCAATCGGATATCAAAATATACATTCGCGGGGTAGGCACCAACAACCCCACAGAAACAGGTGATCAAGGTGTGGGTGTGTACGTCGACGGCGTATTTGCCGCACGCGCACAGGGCGCTTTAGCACTCATGTACGACCTGGAAAATGTCCAGGTGCTGCGCGGGCCACAAGGCACTCTCTTTGGCCGCAACAACACCGGTGGTGCTGTACTGTTGCAAACCCGTCGTCCCGGCCAGGAGCTAGAGGGCGATGTGCAAATGACACTTGGCAGCTACAACCGCCAGCAGGTTTCTGGCGGTATTACCCTGCCGCTGTCCGAGCGCTTCTCTGTGCGCGTGGCGGCCTATTCCGATCAAGACGACGGTTGGGTCGATGCCATCGACGCAGACCCGCGCGGCCTTGAAGGCGAATTCTCTGGCCCCACCACCTTGCGCACGGCCAACAATGTGGGCCTAAAACTCAACAATACCGATGTGCGTTCTGCCCGTGCAACGGGGCTGTGGAGCGTGAGCGATAGTATCGAATGGCTGGTTTCCTACGAGACCTTTAGCGACCGCGGCAACGGCGGCGTTCTGTTGAACCCAGTGGAAGTTGAGCGAGGCAATTTTCAAGCGTTTATCGATTCGCCCGTGTCCTTGGACATGACCAGCGATGTGCTGCGATCAACCGTAAGCTATGACATCACCGACGCCATCAACCTCGAGTACATTTACGGCCAGAGTAAGCTCGATCGCCATCAGGTTGTGGATCAGGATGCCGGCGTACTGTCGATGTTCCGCGAAGCACGAACCGAGTACCAAAATTCCAGCTCGCAAAGCCACGAGCTCAAACTGCAGAGCTTGGGGGGTGAGCGCCTGGATTGGACCCTGGGTTGGTATTATTTCGAAGAAGAAACCGCCATTCGTTTTGACTTTGATGGCGATGGCCCCTGGTTAAACCGTCGCGGTGCAACCTTTATTCAGCCGGCCCGTGGTGCTGAATCGCAGGCTGTGTATGGCCAACTGACCTATCGCTTGACCGATGAGCTTTCGCTCACCGGCGGGCTGCGCTACACCGACGATCTAAAATACGACCGCGGCGGACGCAACTACGGCGACGACTGTGACGGTTACATCCGTCCGACGCTGGGCGGTTCGAATCTGGTGACCTTCGAAGACTTTCTGAACAACCGCACAGGTGAAGAGGGTCCGGATGGCTTGGACGACCTCACCGGGCTCGAGCGCACACGCGGTAGTTGTGTCGCCGACAAGCGCAACGATGTGGAAGCCCAGGATGATCAGCTGACTTACCTCGTGCGCGCAAGTTACGAGTGGGACGAGCAAATGCTTTATGCCAGTGTGGGTAGCGGATACCGAGCCGGCGTTATTCAGGATGCGGGCCAAAGCACGGCGCCCGAGCATAGCACCAGCTATGAGCTTGGCTATAAAGTGGACTTTGACAAAGTGCGCCTGAATGCCGCGGCCTTTTTCATGGAGTACGAAGATCTAATTCGCTCCGGTTACGATGAAGAAGAGCATCAGGTGGTGAACTCTAACGTGGCAGGCGCCGAAATTTCCGGTCTAGAGGCCGAGCTCACCTGGCTGGTGGGAGAGGCAGGCACCTTGGATATCTCCGGTGGTTACCTCGATGCGAAGTACACCGATTACCTGGCAGACAATCCTGGCTACGGCACCAACAATCTGCCCCAACTGGACGAAAACGGTGAGCCCACCGGCCTGTACGATTTAGCCGGTAACCGTTTGCCTCAGTCACCTGAATTCAATTTTAACCTGAACTTCCGCTGGGATTTCGCTTTGTCGAAGGGCACGTTGACGCCGCGCATCAATGTGCGCTACGTGGATACCGTGTACTTTCGCGATCAAAATGAAAACAGTGCGCCCATCAACAACGTCATTAACGATGTGCAGCAAACCGGTGTCTTCTATGGTAACCCAGCTGGGCAGGATGCCTATACCAAGGTCAACTTGGGTGTGACCTATGACTCAGGTGACAACTGGCAGGTGGACGTGTTTGTGAATAACGCCACCGATGAAATGACCAAGTCCAGTGCTTCCGTCGACAACAATACCCGCGCAGGATTTCCGGGGCGCTACGCAGCACCGCGCACCGCCGGCATTCGATTTGGCGCCAGTTTCTAGAGGGCGAAACAGTGGTGGCCGGTCAGCGCCGGCCCCTGTTTCCTGCGCAGTATTGCGCATTTGATCAAATAATAGGTTGAACATCATGCAAAAAATAATCGCTAAAACACTCAGTGACATTATTGCGAGCCCGCAAAGTGCTCTCAGATTATCCACCATCGCCGTGGCTGCCTTGGCTCTCAATGGCTGTGGTAACAGCTCGGCGCCCGATCCCATCGTGCCGGTGCCTCCGGCCTTCGAGGAGCCGGCCCCCGGAGCCGAATCTTACAGCCTCCTGAAAGCCCACGGTACACAGTGGCAAAACGCCGAGGGTCAAAAAGTTTCGCTGCGGGGTATCAACCTCGGTAACTGGCTGTCTATGGAATTGTGGATGTTTGATGCCAGCGACGACCCTCTGGGTGCGGGCATTCCCGATCAATGCACACTAGAGGCCAAATTAGCCGAGCGTTTTGGCGCCGAAGAAAAAGATCGCATTATCAAATTGCACCGCGATAGCTGGATCACTGAAGCGGATTGGGACCTAATGGCCGACGCCGGCTTTAATCTGGTGCGCGTACCTTTCCCCTACGATTTATTGGAGGATGACGCTAATCCAAAAACATTAAAGGCAGACGCCTGGCACTACCTGGATGACGCTATCGCCAAAGCGCGAGCTCGCGAAATGTATGTGGTACTGGACCTACATGGCGCGGCAGGCCGTCAGGGGCCAGAGCAACACACAGGCTGTGAGGGCCAGAACGCGCTGTGGGATAGCTTTGAAAACCGCGACCGCACCGTCTGGCTCTGGCAGCAAATTGCCACGCGCTATAAAGAGGACGCAACCGTAGCCGGCTACGGTTTATTGAATGAACCCTGGGGTACCGATTCGGAAACGCTGCGCGACTTTTCCGTGGAGCTCTACGAAGCTATTCGTGAAATTGATCGGGACCACATTGTCATTTTACCCGGACACAATGCCGACGGCATCAGCGCCTACGGTGATCCGCTCGACCTGGGCATGGAAAATGTGGCCTTTGATTTGCACTTCTACCCGGGCCTGTTTGGCTGGGATAACATTGGCTACAGCGTGCATCGCGATTGGCTAACGTGTGGCGAAGATGGCAAGAGTGGCGTGTGTGATTGGGCGCGCTTGGCGCGCGCGGTTTACACGCCGGTATTAGTGGGGGAAATGCAACCCTGGACAGGCTTGGGCGAGATGGGGGGCGAAATTACCCGGGCGAGCTTCGACAAGTATAACGAACTCAATTGGGCCGCCACGGCTTGGTCTCTAAAAACCACGTCCAAGTCCGGTGGCCTGGGTAACGGCCAGTGGGGCCTGAAAACCAATAACGGCGATCAGCTGCTGGCAAAGGCGGAAACCTGGAGCTGCAACAATTGGGAAAGTAGCTTTGCCAACGCCTGCGCGGTACCGGCGCGCAGCACCACACCTTACGCGGGTGAAGGCACCAAGACCCTATATCTGGCCATTAAAACCGGCTCCTTTAATGGCACTGACGTAACTTACGATAGCATTCAGCTGATAAACGATGCCACGGGCGAAAACATTGTCGCCAACGGCGAGTTTGGAACCGATGCTAACTGGACCAAGGTGCAAGTGTGGGGTGATCCACATACCTACGACTACAACTACAGCGCGGGCGAATTCGCCGGCACCGATAGTTCACCTAGTTTGCGAGTAACAGCACCGGCCGGCCACAACACGGTGATTTATCAGCCGGTAGAGGTTGAGGGCGGGCAGTCTTACACCTTGTCGGGGAAATTTATCGACAACGGAAATGGTGGCAACGACATGTGGGCCGAAGTTTACCTGGTGCCCGAGGAGCCTCAATGGTGGCAAGATGTGGATGGACGTGCGCTGCCAAAAGTGGATATCAATAGTGACAGCATTGAAACTATTGAGGCGTTCTTCGGCGCATTTGCAGCCATGGACTATGTGGTTAATGACGCCGTGATGACCTCGCTGCAGTCGGCAGCCGGGGCGGAAATTTTTACCAACATCCCAGGCAAAGCTAGCGATTTAATCATCACCGTCAGTGAGTCGGCAAACAATCTCTCATGGTCGGATGCCGAAGGCGATGTGGACGGCTACCGCGTATACCGCTCAACTGCTCCGCGTTCCGGGTTCGAGTTGATCGATGCTGTAACAGACACCCAATACGTGGATGAAGCGTTAACACCCGAAACCACTTACTATTACTACGTGGCAGCCTATAACGATATCGACGAAGGTTATGCCAGCGATATTGTCGCCAGTGGTGATACTTTCTACACTTTGCCCTCCAAAATTGAAGCGGAAAATTACACTGCGGCTCACCCAGGTGTAAATACAGAGGGCTCTGGTGATATTGGCGGTGGTTTTAATGTGGGTAGCTTTGAAACCGATCGTTGGGTGGAATACGAGATTCGCGTGCCGGCGGCAGGCGACTATCAGCTCGATCTACGACTGGCGAGTTTGGTTGGCAACGTTCGCTTTGCCATTCAGCTAGACGGTGTAACACTCGATACGGTAACGGTACCAAATACAGGTGGCTGGCAAACTTACCAAACCCTCACACGCACTCTCACGCTGCCTGAAGGCGACGCAACACTACGGCTATTGTCGATAGACAATCAGTGGAATCTCAATTGGTTGGAATTCAAGCAGCCTTAGTTTTTATATACGCAATACGTAGATGTACCCCTCCCATTGCATCGCGCAATGGGAGTGCGGGTTGCTGTTGGGTGCAACCTGGGCATGCGTTAAACGTTTATCTCGTTGGAGTAGATTATGAGATTTTCAATACAAAAATGGCTGATTAGCGCAGCCACTTTTACTAGTCTGTCACTGGTATTGATGGGCGCAAATGCTAAACCCTTGACCGATCAAGAGGTAGACGCACGGGTAGAATCATTGCTTGCACGTCTGACACTTGAACAAAAAATTGGCCAACTTTCGTTGCGCGATTGGGGCATGTATGAAACGGAGGCTGACCTCGAAAAAGCCTACGAGGATGTGCGTGCGGGCCGTATTGGCGGTTTTTTGAATATCAGCTTCAACAAGCTCTCACCAAAGGCGTTTGCAACCCTGCAACGCGTTGCCGTTGAACAAAGTAGTCACAAAATTCCCCTGATCATTGGCCAGGATGTTATTCACGGTTATAAAACGATTTTCCCTATTCCCCTGGGCCAGGCAGCTAGTTGGAATCCGGAGCTGATCGAACAGGGCGCTCGGATTGCTGCCCGCGAAGCCAGTAGTGACGGTATTCGCTGGACTTTTGCCCCAATGATTGACATCAGCCGCGATCCGCGCTGGGGGCGTATTGCGGAAACGCTTGGCGAAGATCCTTACCTGGCCGGCGTGTTGGGTTCCGCCATGGTGCAAGGTTTTCAAACTGACGATCCCTCGCGTTCAGATGCCCTGGCCGCTACGGGTAAACATTTTGCCGGTTACGGTGCAGCGGAGGCCGGCCGCGATTACAACAGCGCATATATTCCCGAAGGGCTATTACGCGACGTATATCTACCGCCCTTTAAGGCTGCGATCGACAAGGGGCTGATGAGTATTATGAGCTCTTACAGCACCCTTAACGGCACACCCGCCACTGCCAGCCGCTTTTTAATGAAAGATATCCTACGCGACGAATGGAACTTTAAGGGTTTTGTGGTTAGCGACTGGAATGCGGTGATGGAAATGGTGCCCCATGGTGTGGCTGCAGACGCGCAACAGGCCGCCGAGCTGGCCTTTAACGCAGGTATCGATTTTGAAATGCACACCGAC
>NZ_JBTUOC010000089.1:0-28367 GCF_058345725.1 Simiduia sp.
GCAAACTGGCCACATAACACACTATCGGGGCCGCGATTGCATCGAGCAAAGACGGCTCCAGACCACCAAAATAGCGCTGATCACCCAGCAAGTTAGCCAGCACCTGGGTGGCGGACTGCGCGGCAGGTTGCGCTGCCTTCATTACATCCAAGCGAGGTTTACCGTCTTCGCCTTTGGGGAACACCAGTTCCAATAAGTAGTCTCTTACAATGGCCTTGTCCACATACAAGCTCACCATCTGACAGCGACTGTCGGTTTCCGCCCGAGTCCAGGGGTCGGCTGGGGTTAGCACCGGGCCATCGAAATTGTCGTCTAGATAACGACAAATCGCCGCTGTTTCCACTAGCGCCCGACCTTCGTGCAATAGCACCGGAACCTTTTGGTAGGGATGCCATTGTCCGTGCTGCTCGCCCTTGAAGGTCACCTCTTCTCCGCCCGGAGCAAATCCAATGGCGTAGTCTATGCCCTTTTCCTCACACACCCATTGCACACTGCGAACAAAGTTGGAAAATTGTGGCCCGTAAATATATACGTTCATAAGCGAAGCTCCTTGCATTCGTTTTAATACGCTGTGTCAGCACCAAAGTGACACAAATAGGACGGAACTACCCCGCCGGCTCGCCCTCTCAATTCAGGACTTTGCACAGGCTATCGAGCATGAGAATATGTTCAATAACATATTTAAGAGAATGAAACGCCATGGCCTGGCCCTCCGATCGCAAACAACAAACCCGCGCGCGCATAGTAGGCAGCGCCGCCCAGCTGTTTACCCAGCGGGGCTACGACAAGGTGGGCATTGACGACGTTATGCACCACGCCGGCCTGACCCGCGGCGCCTTTTACGCGCACTTTAAATCCAAGTCTGAGCTCTATGCGGAGTCAATCGGGACGGCGGCACAACTGGCCTATCAGCAATTAACTGCGCAGTTGCCCCGCACGCCCAGTCGACGCCAGCTGGTGGAGGCCTATCTCAGCCCTGAGCACCGGCGCGGAGAAACCGGTCACTGCCCTCTGGCCTTTCTCGCCACCGATATCAGCCAGCGCGAACCCGAAGTTCGCGCCGCTTACACGCAGGTATTTAAGGGCTTTATAGAAGCCGTGGGCGAGGGCGAACGCGCCCGCCAGCAGGCTATTGAGACGGCCGTACTGATGATTGGCGCCATGGCCATTGGCCGAGCGCTAAACGATCAGCCACTGGTGGATGAGCTGTTCAGCGTTTGCCGCGCCCGAGCGGGCGGTCAAGACTGAAGCTAATCCCTACAACCAGTGGGAATAGCCTGCACAAAAAAATGGAATTGTTTTACAACAGCAGGCACCGGCGTTTCGCGTTATCCTGCTTTGCGCAGGCGCAGCGGACACCGCCGGCGCTCCGGACAGCCAAACCTAAGGACAGCACTATGGGCCAGCAGTACGATCACATTTCCGACAAAAACCGCGCGTTTATCGAAGCGCAGCAGCTTTTTTTTGTGGGCACCGCCACCGCTGACAGCCGCGTTAACATTTCCCCCAAAGGCATGGACTCGCTGCGCGTATTGGGCTCCAATCGGGTCATCTGGTTGAATGTCACCGGCAGCGGCAACGAAACTGCGGCGCACCTGGAACACAATAACCGAATGACCATCATGTTTGCTGCCTTCGAAGGCAAGCCCAATATTTTACGCTTGTATGGCCAAGCTCGCGCGGTTCACCAGGGCGATAGCGACTGGCAAGCGCTTTACCCAAAATTTACTCCGCTGGCTGGCGCGCGCCAGATATTCGATATGCAGGTTGACCTGGTGCAAAATTCCTGCGGTATGGCCGTGCCTTTGTTTGACTATGTCGGCGATCGGGATCTGCTGAAAAACTGGGCCGAGCGCAAGGGCGAGCAGGGTATAAGAGAATACTGGGCCGAGAAAAATCAGCGGTCGTTGGATCGGCTCGAAACGCATATCTTGACCAAAAGCAACGTCTAACAGGGTGCGTTATATTTAGCTCGTGCCGATCGATCTCTGACGGCCATCTCCTGGGAGTAGAGCGCGATGAAAATTGGTGATGTCAGCAGGGCCGTCGAAGTCAGTGCCCATACAATTCGCTACTACGAAAAACAAAAACTCTTGCCGCGCCCCACAGTGGACGCCAGCGGCCACCGCGCCTATAGCAAAAACGATGTGGAGCTGCTGAACTGGATTGTATGTTTAAAAAAATCCGGGATGTCGCTGGCCAATATCAGGGCCTATACACGCGCGCACCAACAGCGAGACACAGCCACGCAATGCGCAATGCTAAACCTGCATGCACAGAAGCTGCGCGAGCAACAAGCAGCCATTGGCCACTACCTGGATGTCACCGAGCGCAAATTGCAACGCCTAAAACGCTTGACTTAGAGTATGGTCTAATTAGCTAGTCTGGCAGCTCTACTCGCCTAGCAGGAAATCGCTATGAATGTTTTAGTTGCCCAAATCAATGCCTTTACCGATCGCGGTCGCGGCGGCAATCCCGCCGGCGTAGTGCGCGATGCCGACCACTTGTCGCACGACCAGAAACTCGCCATCGCCCGCGCGGCCAACCTATCCGAAACCGCCTTTGTGTCTCGCTCAGAGGTGGCAGATCTCAAGCTGGAATTTTTTACGCCAACCCGGCAAATTGCCCATTGTGGCCACGCCACCATTGCCACCTTCAGCTATTTGGCCCAACAAGGCTACTTGAGTGAGGGCGAATACTCTAAGGAAACCATCGACGGAACCCGGCGAATTTGGCTGCGCGACGACAAGGCCTTTATGGAGCAGAAGGCACCCACCTTTACACCCTTGGACAACTTGCAGCAGGCCGTTTTGGACTCGCTCAACCTGGAAGCCGGGCAATTGTTGGCACCGCCCATGCGCGTGGACACAGGCAATGGATTTCTGGTGCTGGGCCTGCATAACCATCGACAGCTGGCGGCCCTGCAACCCAAGCTCCCGGCCATTGAAGCCCTATCGGAAGCGCTGGACCTGGTGGGTTACTACATCTTTACCACCGACACGGTACAGGCCGGTCGCCAGGCCAGTACACGCATGTTTGCACCGCGCTTTGGCATCGCCGAGGAAGCCGCCACGGGCATGGCCGCCGGCCCCCTCGCCTGCTACCTGGCTCGCGCGATGGGTTATACACAATCGGAGTTTTTCATTGAGCAGGGGCACTTTATGGCGCCCGCCTCACCCAGCGTTATCCAAGTGCAATTAACGCGGACAGCCGGCGACATCCACTCGCTGGTGGCGGGCGGCAGTGCGCACTTTGTACAAGAGATTGCGCTAGATCTTTAAACCACCGTTGGCAACCCATAAAAAAGCCCGCCAAAGCGGGCTTTTTTATGGGTAAAAGCTTACTCGTCTTCGCAGGCTGCGGCGTAGCCATCGGCATCCAAGGCGTCGTCCAGTTCGGACAAATCGCTGGGCTTCACCTTAAAAAACCAGCCGTCGTCGTAGGGCGAGCTGTTGACGGTTTCGGGCGCATCTTCCAGGGCCTCGTTGACGGCGATCACTTCACCAGTAATGGGCGAATAGATGTCTGAGGCGGCCTTGACCGACTCAACAACTCCGGCCTCTTCACCCGCGTTAACGGTGGAACCCACTTCGGGGGTTTCCACATACACCACGTCGCCCAGCGCTTCTTGCGCGTGGTCGGAAATGCCCACGGTCACGGTGCCGTCATCTTCGATGCGCGCCCACTCGTGGCTGGCCATGTATTTCAGTTCTTTGCGAATCTCGCTCATGGGAAGTTCCTCGTCGCGGCGCGCCGCTCAGTTTTCAATCAATTAGAATATTTTTTTGCCGTTGCGGACAAAGCTGGGCTTAACCACTTTTACGGGCACTTGTTTGTTGCGCATTTCTACCAGACATGTGTCGCCAACTTCAACCGGTACGCGCGCCAGGGCGATAGAATACCCCAAGGTGGGCGAAAAAGTACCGCTGGTCACTTCACCGGTGTCGACGGCGCCTTCAACAATGACCTTCTGGTGACCGCGCAGTACGCCCTTGTCTTCCAGTATCAGACCCACCAATTTGCGCTTGAGACCCGCAGCTTTCTGCGCAACAAGTGCCGCGCGGCCAATAAAGTCGCGCTCGGCCGGTTCCCAGGCAACGGTCCAGGCCATGTTGGCCTCCAGTGGCGAAATGCTTTCGTCCATATCGGAGCCGTACAAATTCATGCCGGCCTCCAGGCGTAGGGTGTCGCGCGCACCCAGACCGCAGGGCTGTACGCCTGCATCGGCCAAGGCCTGCCAGAAACCGACCACTTCCGACTCGGGCACCATGACCTCTAGGCCGTCCTCACCGGTGTAGCCGGTGCGGGCGATGAACCAGTCGCCGTGGGCCGCGCCTTGAAATACTTTTAGCCCGCCGATCAGCTCGGCGGTTTGGGGCAGTACTTGCTGCGTCTTGGCGATGGCGTTAGGGCCCTGCACAGCGACCATGGCCAGCTGCGGCTGCTCGCTGATAGTGACCGCAAAGTCTGCAGCCACCTTGGCCATCCACGCCAAATCTTTCTCGCGCGTGGCGCAGTTAACCACGGTGCGGTACCAGTCGCCCATGTAGTAGACGATCAGGTCGTCAATTACGCCGCCCTGCTCGTTGAGCATACCGGTGTACAGCGCCTTGCCCGGCGCCGATTCGATCTTGGCCACGTCGTTGGCCAACAACTTTTGCAGAAAAGCCTTGGCCTCGGGACCGGTGACGTCCACGATGGTCATGTGGGAAACGTCGAACATGCCGGCATCGGTGCGCACCTTGTGGTGCTCTTCAACCTGCGAGCCGTAGTTGACAGGCATATCCCAGCCGCCAAAATCCACCACGCGGCCGCCCATGGCCTTGTGCGCTTCGTACAGAGGGGTTTTGTTTCCCATAGTGATCACCTGTTTCCTATAGTGGAAAAGCGCGCATTCTAGCGGCATTGCCGCCGTGAGAAAACAATTTAGGCAAAAAAATCCAGCGCTGCACAAGATTCGGCGCCGCAACACTATCTATGCTGAGGCAGTGCGTTACACTGCGCCCAAATGACCCATCTCCAGGAGGTTAACGTGGTACGGATTCTGAAGATTTTCGCAATACTTGTGATATTGCTAGTGGCTGCACTCGTCGCCCTGATACTGACCTTTGACCCCAATAAATATAAACCTGAAATCATCGACGCCGCTGCCCGCCACAACATTGCCCTGCGCATGGATGGCGATTTGGGCTGGCAGCTTTGGCCCCGCGTTGCCATCAAAGCCAACGACGTCTCGGTGGCCGACCCTGCCCGGCCCGACGAGGTCATCGCGAGCATTCGGCATTTTGCCGTGTCGGTACAGCTGACGCCCCTGTTCAAGCAGCAGATTAAGATCGATGGCATTACCCTCTCCGGCGCCAACATTCATTTAACAGTGGATAAGAACGGCCGCGGCAATTGGAGTACCTTGGGCCAAACCGCCAGCCTGCAGCAGACGCCCACACTGCGCTATGCCAATGCCACCCACGCTGATCGAGTCCAACTAAAAAGCGTGCAAGACCAGACGCCCTTTGATTTCGAACAAAATCTGCGCCTCGACCGGCTGACACTTAACGACAGCGAGCTGCGCTTTCAGAATGCCGACGGGCTCAAGCTCTTGCTTTCCGACCTTTCAGCCGAACTCACCCAGTTGAAACTCGACGGCCAGGCCTTTCCCGTACAACTCAGTACCGATTTCAAACTCGAGCGCCCGGAAGCCTCCACCCTCATGGGCAATACGCGCGCCGAATTGGCGCTAAAGGTGCCCGCTAAGCTGGACCAAATCATTGTTGAGAAGCTCAAGGCGCCCACGGTGCTCAAACAGGGGGCCACCGAGGCCAAGGTCGAGCTCACCGCCAACGCTACCCTGCTACTTGGCCACGCGACTGGCGCGGGCCTGAGCTATTCCGGCGATCTATCTGTGGCACCCACCAATGTGCAAAAGCTGATGCTTGCCATGGGCACGCCCTTGCCACCTATGGCAAGCCCTGAAGCGCTGCATCAGGTGGCACTTAGCTCGCCCTTTGCCGGCACTGATCAACAGATTAGCCTGACGCCCCTGACGCTGACCCTGGACCAGAGCACCATCACCGGTAGCGCCGGCATCACCGATTTCAGCACCCTGGCCATTACCGTTGACATTCAGGGCGACACCATCAACCTGGATCACTACCTGCCGCCGCCCGAACCCGCGCCCGCCAAAGGTGCAAGCGCAGGTAAAAAAGCCGCTGCCAAGCCGGCAGCCGCTGCCGATGCGCTGCCACTGGAGGCCCTGCGCAGCCTAAACCTGGACCTACTGGCCGGATTCGATAGCCTGCTGGTCAAGGGCCTGGATTTTAAACAGGTAAAAACCAAAGTCACCGCCAAGGGCGGGCTGATCACGCTTAATGCCTTTGATGCCACCCTGCACGATGGCCCCCTGAACGCCAGCGGGGTATTTGACGCCCGCAAGTCCACGGCCACGCTCAATTTCAAAGCCACCGGCGAGCGCATGCCGCTGCAAGCGCTATTGAAAGACTTTGACGCGCCCGCGCTGGTATCGGGCAATGGTGCGGTAGTGGCTACCGGCAGTGCCAAAGGCGCCACCAGTACCGCCCTGGCAGACAGCATACAGGCGGACATTTCACTCACCAGCCAGCAGATGTTGCTGCACAATATGAACCTGGAAAAGAGCCTGTGTGAATTGGCTATGTTGGCGCAAAAACAGGAGATGCCCGCGGTAAACTGGGCCGATGCCACCAAGCTGCAAACCCTGACCTCTAAGATTCACTACGGCAACAGCAAACTCACCATAGAGAATATAAAAGGCGGCGTAGAGTCTATGGCCATGGCCGGCCTGGGCATGGTGGATTTGAGCCAGGGCGCGCTGGATTTCAAATTTAATCTGCGCATCGATGAAGCCGCAAACAAACTGCTGAACTGCCCAATTTCCAATAAAAAGCTGTTGAACCGCGACATTCCCGTGCGCTGTAAAGACAGCTTCGCCAAACTCAATGCCCGCTCCTGCGCGCCCGATCTGGCCATGTTGGAAGACCTGTACCGCGACGAGGTAAAAAGCAAAATTAACAAAGAGCTCGATAAGCACCTGGAGAAGAATCCGGAGGCCAAGGAGCTGCTAAAAGGTTTGTTTGGTAGCAAGAAAAAGAATGACAAAAACTGAAACAACACTGTTTGCCAGCACCGTGCTGGCCTGGTTTGATCAGCACGGTCGCAAGCATTTGCCCTGGCAGCAGCAGATCAATGCCTACCGCGTGTGGGTGTCGGAAATAATGCTGCAACAAACGCAAGTGAGCACCGTCATCCCTTACTTCGAGCGCTTTATGGCGCGCTTCCCCTCAGTGGCGGCGCTGGCCAGCGCGCCGGTAGACGACGTATTACACCTGTGGACGGGCCTCGGCTACTACGCCCGCGCGCGCAATCTGCACAAAGCCGCGCAACAAGTTGTCAGCGAGTTCAGCGGCGAATTTCCCAACACCGTTGAGGCGCTGACACAGCTGTCGGGCGTTGGCCGCTCCACTGCCGGCGCCATTAGCTCGATCGCCTTTGGCAAGCGCGCCGCTATTTTGGACGGCAACGTAAAGCGGGTTTTAGCGCGCTACCACGGCGTTGACGGTTGGCCCGGCCAAACAGCCACCGCCAACAAACTTTGGGCCCTGGCCGAAGCCGCCACACCCCACCACCGCAACGGCGATTACACCCAGGCGATGATGGATCTAGGCGCCACCCTGTGCACCCGCGCCAAACCCGCCTGCGACCGCTGCCCACTGCTGGGTGGCTGCGTCGCCCACGGTCTGGGGCGCGTGGCCGATTTTCCGGGTAAAAAACCCCGTAAAGTCCTGCCGGAAAAACACGTGCAACTGCTGATGCTGCGCAATGCCAAGGGCGAAATATTGCTGGAGCAGCGACCGCCCACGGGCATTTGGGGCGGCCTGTGGAGTTTCCCGGAGTTGCCGGTCGAACAGTCGGCCAAACACCATACCCGGCAGCATTTTGGTACGCCCGGTGCGCTCGACGCGCTACCCGGCTGGCGCCACACCTTTAGCCACTACCACCTGCACATCAATCCAGTATTAATTCAATTAGACCATAGCCTCCCACAGGTGGCCGACAATCCCGCCGCCCGCTGGGTTCGGCCCGAAGCGCCGGGCAAGCTCGGCTTAGCGGCCCCGGTCACGCGGCTTTTGGCCCATCTGGTGGAGCGCGAACCGCTATGCTAGTTCGGCTGAGTTACCTGTTTAGCCTGCTACTGAGCCTGGCGGCACAGGCGCAAGCACCGGCCACACCCGAAGTGCATTTCAGTGCCATGGAGGTACCGGTGTATATGGAAGCCGATGGTTCAGGCTCCCTCTACGCCCTGCATCAAGCACTGCTGGCGAAACTGCCCATACGCCATCGCACCACCATTTCGCCGCCGGTACGAGCAGATCACATCTTTAACGCCGGCCAAGCCGACGCACTGGTGCCCGATTTCTGCAATGTACAACTGCCACGCCACTATGTGCGCTCCGTTCCCTTTGCCCGCGTGGTGCGGCACATATTTACCCCGCCCGGTCAGGCGCTTATCCCAACTTACGATCAGCTCAAGGGCAAGCGGGTGGGCCTGGTGCGCGGCTATGCGTATGCCCTGCAGGGGCCAGCCGGAGAAGGGATTACGCTGGAGTTTGTCGCCAGCCAACGCCAGGCGCTGCGCATGTTAATTAACCACCGGCTGGACGCCATCATTGCCGACGCCTTTGAGCTGCAGGTGATAGCCCAGGCCGACCAGCTGCCCATGCCCGGTTACGACGCCTCGGCCCCAGTGCTCGATCGGTCGCTATGCTATGCCTTCGCCGATAACGATCTGGGCCGACAACTGGCGCAAGAGATTAGCGCCGCTATTTTGCAGATGCGCAACAGCGGCGAGCTCGATCAATTTTTAGGCCCCGCCGGCCTGCCCAACCCGCTGCCGCGTGTGGCGATAGATTCACAGACAGAGGACCCACAATGACCCGCACCGTTATCTGCCGGAAGTACAAAAAAGCGCTCCCTGGCCTAGACCAACCGCCCTTTCCGGGCGCCAAAGGCCAAGCACTTTACGCCGATGTCTCCAAACAAGCCTGGCAGGAATGGCTGGCACACCAAACCATGCTGATCAACGAAAAACACCTGAATTTGATGGATATGACAGCCCGCACCTACTTGGGCGAGCAGATGGAGAAATTTCTATCGGGCGAAAACTACGATGCCGCCGAAGGTTATGTGCCCCCCAGCGACAAAGACTGAGCCTTAGCCGGCCTTACTCAGCTTTTCCGCAAAACTGGCGCGCAGCCGCAGATACTCTGGCGTCAAACCCACATCTTCAAACATTGGGTCGCCCAGCTCGTCGTGGGCAACCACCTTCGGCCCCTGCACGTAGGGCATGGTGGACTCGATCTCCTCCAGCGCTGCATGCAGCAACTGATTGATCAGCGTTTGCTTGTCCACCGCCGGGTACAAAGCCGCCAACGCCTCTAATCGCGCCGCGTCTTTAACCGGTAGCTTTAAGGTGTAGTCCACATCGCCTTTCCAGCGCTCGGTGGTGTTTTCCCATTCGGTTAACAGCTCTCTAACCTTCATACTAAGCTCCAACTGACTGAACTTTGAACAACCTCTATTATAGGACGAGCCAGCCCCCCGACCCCCTGAATCACAAACGCAAAAAAAGCCCTGCACTGCCCTTGACTCCACCCCGCTCAGCGGGTTTAATACGCGCCTCCTGCGAAAGCGGGGTTGCCCAGATAGCTCAGTCGGTAGAGCAGCGGATTGAAAATCCGCGTGTCGGTGGTTCGATTCCGCCTCTGGGCACCATACACAAAAGCCTCGTCTTCGGACGGGGCTTTTTTGTATGGCGGCCATAGGCCGGATGAGAACCACCGCCTGGTTCGACAAAATGCGGTCAGCATTTTAAACAAGCGAAGCGCAGCCCGAAGGGTTGTAATAGCCCCTAGGCTATTACAATTATTGATTCGTCACCTCCCTGTGACTCACCCCTTCGGGGCAGCTAACGCTGTCCAAATTTGTTCCTACAAATTTGTCCGCCTCGCACCCAACTTCCCGCCAAGATAAATCACACTAAAACCACAGCTTGGTTCGACAAAATGCGGCCAGCATTTAGATACGGGCGTAGCGATTAATCGGCAGGACAGCCGATTAACAAAGCGCGGCTTCTCAGCGAGCCAACGACAAGGACGACGTGAGTGAACCCCACAGGGGATGAATTGCCCCCAGGCTATTACAATTATTGATTCGTCACCTCCCTGTGACTCACCCCTTCGGTGCAGCTAACACTGTCCAAATTTGTTCCCACAAATTTGTCCGCCTCGCACCCAACTTGCCGACAACACGAATTACACTAGAACCACCGCTTGATTCGACTAAATGCAGCCATTGGCTCAATAGGGGTAGTCAATGTGATAGCGCCGATAAAGTTTTTCCAATTCGCCATTGGTTTTGATGATAGCGAACCCGCGCTGAAAGGCTGCGCGCAACCTTTTGCCCTTGGTATTTTTCGTAAACCCCATATACAAGATACTCACCATACCGCTGCGATGCGCGGCCACCAAACCGTGGGTATCCAGGTCGCCTAGCACGTGTGCCGCAACATGCCGGTTCACCAAGGCAATATCCACCCGGCCCGACAGCAGTAGATCAATAAGTCGGCGCTCGCCGTCGCTGCTGCTGAGTTTCACCTGATTGGGGTGACTCTCTATGGCCTTGGCCCAGATTTCAGAATCGGTATAGGTGTATTCAGAAATTATACCAATCTGATAGTCCCGTAGGTTTATATCGGCATCGAGGGGAATATTGGCATCCTTGAGAGCTAAAAACAGCGTTTCGTCCCTGACCGTAAATTGATCATCAAGATACAATTTTTTAGCCATACTGGTATCTGCACCTAACAGGACATCCATTTTACCAACGGCCACGTTGCGCAGCGCCCGGCGCCAACCTGTTACCTGGTACTGACTTTTTATGCCCACGGCGGCAAAGGACTGAATAGCCGCCTCTACCATAAAGCCCGGCTTGTCGAGATGCGGCTGACAAGTAAAGGGGCACCAATCATCCGCCACCAGCTGAATTGGTGCCTGTGCCCATGACCCACTGGACGAAAGTAACGCCATTAAACCGATAAGTACGTATACGGCTCGCACAATGTCCCACCCCGCCTTCCGAAGCCCGATTACCTTAAATGTAGCTGACAGATGAGCAACAGCTAGCGCCTGGGACAGGTAGAATCATAGCAATAGCGGTTTATACGACTCTCGCTAAACCTGCGGCACATCTGAATCGCCATCAAATAGGCTTTACCCTTGCTAGAATATTTACCCTGGCAAGTCCAAAACTGGCCTGGCAAAAATCACTCGAATGTTCGACATTTGGCTTCGAATCCGTCTTTGGATGACGACTAAGTATGTTAATCGCCCAAAGCATCGCAACGAAAAGTAGGCACGCAAATGTACCTGTCCTTGCAATCTAATGCACAGCAATAGCGCCACTCGAGTTCGATAAGCTAAGCCCCTAAACGCCTCATCCTGCATTAACTTTTTAAGGCAAAAATAACTTAGCTACATTCTATTGATTAGTTAGCAGAAAATGACGATTCATTGCTAACTAAACCACTTTTTCCTGCTTACCAATCGACGTCAAGTCAAAGCTAATTCGCCAACATCCAGGTCTCTATCGAATATACGGATTTCCACAAAGGTATAGCGCCCCACGAAGGGGCATTCACTCTTAATTTTGAAGGATTAGAATTATGAAATACTTAAAGACAGGATTGTTCGCCAACCTTATCGCCTTTTCAGCACTCGCGTCTGTAGCAGTTTACGTAGGGGACTGCACACTGCCTTGGTGGGAAGAGCAGTGCGACGTTAAATAATCAACCAATGTGCGCGCTCGCTTTTGGCGAGCGCGCCTTAAGCCGAGACAATCTGTCAATGGGTTTTAATTTAACGTCCAGGCTGCATCTCTAATAAAATTTATTACTGATCACTAATACTTTTGTAAAGAATAACCTTTAAGAAATATATCTCCGCATTTCGAACAGCTTTCCTTTCAAACAATCACCATCGATAATTTATTGACACAGACATATTGCGTGGAGCCGCTACAAAATATCGGTTTGCACCCATAAAATCCACGGAGGCATTACCGTAATAGAGTTTGTTAGTGACGTTGTTTAAATGCGCAACAACACTAAAACCACCTTTTTCATAACCAAACTTTAAACTGCCAATTAAGTAGCCCGGTAAAGTGTTTTCATTAGAAAAATCGATATAGGCGGTGCTTTGGTAGCGCATTTCGACGTAGCCAAACCATTGGCCATAGTCGTAGCGCAGGCTGGGCTGCAACATCCAACGGGGCAAATAAAGATGTGAAAATACTTCGCCCTGTTCGCGAATTTCTCCCTCGCTCAGCGAAGCAGACATTACCAAGTGCCAATTGGAATACTCTAATTCGCCCTCAAATTCCAAGCCTCGGCGCAAACTCGAGTTTACACCCTGTGTCAGCGGTAAACCGTTGGGGCCCAACTGGCCGGCCAGCGCAAGCTCATCGTCGAAACGCATATAAAAACCGTTGATACTGGCACTGGCCTGTGCAGATATGTAGCGTATACCCAACTCGTAATCTGCAACATATTCGGGATCTAGCGCAAAGAGTGCAGGGCCGCCACCCGGCGCCGGCACCAAATCATCGGCACCACCAAACATGTCGTTGCGGGTGGGCTCGCGGCCGGATTTACCGGCACTCGCGTAGAGCGATACCGCAGGGCTCAATCGATAAGTCACGCCGATAAATGGATTGATAAAACGCCAGGTTTGATCATCCATGGCAGTACTACCCCGGTAACGAAAAGTGGTTGTTCGATGTTGTAATGCCGCCTCAAGACCAATGGGATGCCACTCCACCCGATGTTTTATGTACACACTTGCGCTGTCTTTATAGCCGGTATTCCTGTAGAGCTCGCCGGCCTGCCTTTCCGAGCCCAGGTGTTCGCGCTGGTAGTCATTAATATGCAAGCCCAAAAGCGTCTCGCCTAAGGACGATGTCATTGCTAGATTGCTAAAGCCGCCGTAAAAAGCGGAATCAAAGTGGTAGTTGTACATCTCCGATGTCACTGGCAAACCGAGAAAGTTGTTCAAATCAAAGTCGTAATTGCCGTTGAGCCAATTGGCGTAAACCGCGCTGCTAATTGACATCCACTCGCTCACCCAATGCTCGTTATTTAGCATCACAAGCTGCTGGCGAAACTCATCGTTTTCCTGAGAATTGGCATTCGTGCGGCGATCAAGGCTGATTTGCGCTTCAGTGGCGCCCAACCAGGCCATTTGATTGCGCTGTTCGCCGCTAAAGCCCGTGAGCATCCATAAATTTGCACCCTGATCCCAGCTCAGACTGCCAAATGCACTTTGCGAATCGTTCGCCGAACGGTGCTTGTAACCATCGGAAGATTGGCGCTGAAGGTTAAATCGGGCGGCCATGCCTTGGTGCTGACCCGAATTAATATCAAGCTGAGCTTGTTGAGTAGCAAAACTTGCAAGATTGACCGTCACCTCGGCACTCGCTTGGGTAGCGGGGCGCTTCGAGGCAAATTGAACGCTGCCGGCGTAACTCGCAGTGCCGTGCTGGGCAATGCCAGTGCCGCGCTGAATCTGCACGTCGGCGATGTTCGCCAGAAACCCCGAATAGTTGGAAAAGTACACTCCCTGATCTTCGGGCTCATTGAGCGGCACGCCGTTAAGGGTCATGTTAATGCGCGTTTGGTCCATACCGCGCAGGCGCTTATAGGCGTACCCCTGATAACTGCCCGCATCCGAGTAGCTGCCAATGGAGGGCGTTGTCTGCAACAGAAATGCCGGTTCCTGGCCCTGCAGTTGATTGGCGATTTCATCCATGGCGATGTTGCTAAAGCTTACCGCCGAATCGGGGGCGGCTTTGCGAGTGGCGGAAACTTCTATCACCTCTAGCATGCCCTCATTCGATGCCGATGCCGGCATCAGCGCCATCCCCGACACCAAAGGCACTGTTAACCGCGCCACCCACCTGCAGCCAGTCCAAACTTTCACGCGCACCCACTCCCCGCCATTTAAGTGAGGGGGGATTCTACCTCCAGTAGGCGCCGCAACTACCTTTGATTCCGTCAAAATGCTAACCTTGCGCGACCATCCATACTTTAGTGCCAATTAGAATGCTTAAACCGCTGATTCTTTTGACATTCTTGTCTCCACTAGCTCTTGCCGACATCATCGTTGAGCCAGAGGCGGTGGGTGGGCAAGCAGTCATCGCACAGCCGGAACCGGACTTCAATTGGCTAACTTTGCTCGAAAAGGCCCGCCAGCCCAGTGCCGACCTGCCCACCGGTGGCGGCCCCAATTGGTTTGTGCCGGCTAATATTCCTGCACCGTCAACCAACACGCGGGACGCGCTCGTCTTGCCGGAGCCCAGCACACTGTTACTGTTTGGCGCCGGCCTTTTACTGTGGTTAATGGCAACCAGGCTCAAGCGCAAAGATTAACCGCCCGGTTTGTGCAATTTGCTAGTATGGCAAGCCCAGCTTGCGGGTGAGACCAAATGCGTGCGTTATTTTTTGGATTGATAGGTGCTTGGTTGTCGATGCTGTCTTGGCTGCCACTGCACGCAAGCGCAGAGACCCTCGGCCCTAATCCATTCAGCTCCGATGGCTGCAGCCGTTTTCCCGACGGCACCCACACGCAACCCAGCCTTTGGCTCGATTGCTGTCGCACTCACGACGCCGCCTATTGGGCGGGCGGTACCGCCCAGCAGCGCGCCATGGCGGACGCAGCCCTTCAGCAGTGCGTGAACGACAAGCAACAGCCATCCATAAGCGCCATTATGCTCATGGGCGTGCGGTTGGGCGGCTCGCCATTTATCCCCACGCCCTTTCGCTGGGGCTATGGCTGGCCGCTAGGGCGCGGCTACAGCGCGCTGGCCGGCAGACATACCGCTGCCGGGTTATTTATCGTCGACGCCTGTTAACGAATAAATGTTGCCAGATCGGCCTTTAGCTTTTTCAGATCGTGCTTGCGGATATACATCATGTGGCCCGACTCGTAGTAGGTCATGGTGACATTGTCCTTGAGCTCGGCGGGCAACCCCATGTGCGAAAAATTAAATTCGGTGGCGAAAAAAGGCGTGGCTAAATCGTAGTAGCCATTAGCAACAAATACGCGCATATCCGGGTTGCGCAACATGGCGTGGCGCAATTTACGGCTCATGTCGAACATGTCGTCGGCAAAGTCATTAAAATTCCAGTCTTTTACGCCGCCACCCAGAATGTGATAAGTCAGATCGCTCTCAAATTTTAAATCGCTTTTCAGATAGTCCATGACGGCCGCGGTGTAAGGCCCGTGAATTGCCATGTAAGAAGGGTCGCGGTAACCCGGTTGATCTAGCGCATCCAACTCTTGGGTCACAAAGCGGCTGTCGAGGCGGCCCACTGTTTTTCCCTCCGCACGCAAAAGGGTGTGCAGAAATTCCTTCAGGCTGATACGCAGATTTTGTTCGAGCACAAACGCCTCGGGCAAACCCGTCAGCGCCGCCAGTTGCTTGGCCGCTTTGATACGCGCGGCCTCCGTGGCCCAATCGCCTTGCAGCAACACATCGGCGTATTCACCCAACGCGAATTCACGCGCGCGCTTGAGTGTTTGTTGCAAGTCGGCCTGCAAGGCAGGTGACAGTTTATTGTGGTACCAGGCGGTGGCCGTGTAGGCAGGTAGCAAGGTGAGTGGCGACATGATTTGCGTCGGGTCGTTCGGGTCGTTTTCAATGGCAAAATTTAACACGCTGGAAATCAGCATGACACCGTTGAAGTAAACGCCCATTTTTTCGCTCATGTGGTGCGCAATACCCGCCGAGCGCAGGGTGCCATAGCTTTCGCCAATCAAGTATTTTGGCGACCCCCAACGTTGGTTGCGAGTCATGTACAGGCGAATAAACTCCGACACACTGCGCACGTCCTCCCACACACCGTGGAAATCTTCGGCCTTGCCTTTGCCGCCCACGCGCGAATAGCCTGTGCCCACGGGATCGATAAATACCAAGTCCGTTTTATCGAGAATTGAGTACTCGTTATCGACCACTGTGTAAGGCGGCGGTGTGGGGAAACCTTCTTCGTCAAACACTACGCGCTTGGGGCCCAGGGTACCCATGTGCAACCAGACAGAGGCCGAGCCAGGTCCGCCGTTATAGGCGAAGGTCACAGGCCTGTTGTGGGGCTTTTCGCCTTTTTTGACGTAAGCGGTGTAATAGATAGAGCCAATTTTCTCGTGCTCGTCGTTATAGACAAACGACACCCCCGCCGTGGCAGTGTAGGCAAGGGTTTTACCGCCTATGGTCACCTTGTGCTCGGTGACTTTCTGAATTTCTTCCGGGTATAGATCTTTGGGCGCCTTTTCCTCTTCTGCCAAGGTGACGGGAGCAATCAGTAGGCAAAGCAGTGCAATCAAATGCCAGCGCATGGCGATTTCCTTTAATGTTCAATGGATTAATTGGGCGGGACAGCAAGCCGCCTGACGTGCCCAATGCTCTAGCCGCCACGGCAACGCAGCAAAATGGCTATAGAGTTATAGACGACTCAGTGCGGCAGCACTTCAAGGTTTTACGCGCATTCACTGCGGGCTTGGCAGCGGACAGCTGCCACACTTGTGCAGCCTGTGTTGCTGGAGCCAGCAAAAACTAAGCTGACACCGGTGATAAAACACGCGCCCACAAAAAAGGGGTGACACTGTCACCCCCGTTTTGTTTGCACCGCTTGGGCGAGCTGTTGCCAGCTGCCTTATGCTTTAGGTCCGGCCGCTTCTACGTCGGCAGATACCTTAAACTTGGTGATGTTTTTAGCAAACAGGCCAGCCAGCTTAGCGGCTTGCTCGTCGTAGGCGGCCTCGTTGTTCCAGGCCTTGCGCGGGTTCAAGTACTTGGCGTCGACGCCCGACACCGACACGGGGATATCCAGATTCAGGGTATCCAAGTGCTCGGTGGCCACACCTTCGAGCGAGCCATTTTGAATGGCGGCAACCACTGCGCGGGTCACGGGAATGGGGAAGCGCTTGCCGGTGCCATTGGCACCGCCGGCACCGCCGGTCCAACCGGTGTTAACCAGGTACACTTTCGCACCAAAATCCTGCACGCGCTTCATCAACAGCTCGGCGTATTCGCGCGCAGGGCGCGGCATGAAGGGTGCGCCAAAGCAGGTGGAGAAGGTGGGGTTAATGCCCGCTTCCGCGCCCAGCTCAGTGGAGCCAACACGGGCGGTGTAGCCCGACAAGAAGTGGTAGGCCGCAGCCTCTTTCGACAGGATAGATACCGGCGGCAATACGCCAGTCACGTCACAGGTCAGGAAAATGACGTTCTTGGGCTCGCCCGCACGATTTTTCTCAACGCGCAGCTCCACGTGTTCCAGCGGGTAGGAGCAGCGCCCGTTTTCAGACAGGCTAGTGTCGCAGTAGTCGGCCACGCGCTTATCGTCTACCACCACATTTTCTACAATGGCGCCAAAGCGAATGGCATCCCAAATCACCGGCTCGTTTTTCTGCGACAGATCGATGGTTTTGGCGTAACAGCCACCTTCCATATTAAACACCGCGCCCTTGGCCCAGCCGTGCTCGTCGTCGCCAATCAGGTAGCGCTCAGGGTCGGCAGAGAGGGTGGTTTTACCTGTGCCAGACAGGCCGAAGAACAAGCAAGTGTCGCCGTCTTTGCCGACATTGGCCGAACAGTGCATGGGCATCACATCGACGGCGGGCAACAGAAAGTTCTGCACGGAGAACATGGATTTTTTCATTTCGCCAGCGTATTTCATACCGGCCAGCAACACTTTGCGCTGGGCAAAGTTAATGCACACGATACCTTCTGAGTTTGTGCCATCGCGCGCGGGCTCGCACTCAAAATTGGCAGCGTGCAAGATTTGCCACTCGTCGCGGCCTTTGGGGTTGTACTGGGCGGTGCGAATGAACATATTGCGCGCAAACAGGTTGTGCCACGCCGTTTGGGTGGTCACTTTCACCGGCAGGTAGTGATTCTCGTCTTCGCCCACGTGCAGCTGAGACACAAAGCGGTCCTGGTTGCCCAGGTAGTCTTCAACCCGCGCCCACAGGGCATCGAATTTGTCGGCGTCAAAGGGGCGATTGACGTTACCCCAATCGATGGCCGCTTCGGTGGAGGGCTCTTTCACAATAAAGCGGTCAGCGGGCGAACGGCCAGTGCGCTCGCCGGTTACCGCCAGCAGTGCACCGGTGTTGGTCAGGCGGCCTTCACCGCGTTTGAGCGCTTCTTCGATCAGTTGCGCAGAGCTGAGATCCGCGTATACGGTCGCAGTGGCTTGGGTCATTTCTCTCGTCCTGTCAGCGTGATTGCATTAACTATTCAGGATGGTGCCCGCCTTGCAGGGCTATCCATCAATCTAGCGGTCGGCAGGGCCGCCGGCTGAGCTAACCAAAGCATAGCGCCTGGCTAGCCACCCCCAAGTCTTTTTGCCCGGGTTTTTGCAGTGGCGGTCATAGCCGCCACCTTATGATGTGACTTTTAAGGTGGCGCATTATGCCAGAGTTCATTCACGCGAGCGATAGTGAAAGGTTCAGGAATAACCAAACTTATGTTTGGTGAGATCAATGCAGGGTGGGGGGTTCGGCATCAAACAGCGCGTCGATTTGCTGCGCCTCAAAGCGGTACTGCTGGTTGCAAAACTGGCAGTCGATGGTGATATGTCCTTGTTCTGTAAGGATTTCATTCAATTCTTCCCGCTTTAATTGCGCCAGCGCATTCAAGCTTCGGCTCTCAGAGCAGGTGCAGGCAAAGCGCAGCGGCTGGGGATCAAACAGGCGCACAGCCAATTCATTGAATAATCGATATAGGTTTTGTGAATGATCTAGATATAACAATTCATCAGGCTTTACAGTGTGTGCCAGTGCCACCACCGTGTCCCATTGATTGGCATTGTCGTTCTCATCGGCTACCAGTTGCTTTGGCAACGCCTGTACCAACAAACCACCCGCGCGCTTGCCGTCGGCCGCCAGCCACAGGCGTGTGGCCAATTGCTCAGACTGGGCGAAATAGGCTTCCAAGCACTGGGCTAAGGTTGGCTGATCCAGGGGCACAATGCCCTGGTAGCGCTCGCCCTTATCGGGGTCGATTGTGATGGCCAAGACGCCACTGCCCAGCAGGCCGGTTAGGCTGGTGTCTTCAGACAAGGCGAATTCGCCCGACTCGCCGGGCCGGGCAATGCCGCGCAGCGCCTGGTGGCGGGTGCACTCGGCCATCATCAGCGGCACCGGCCCGTCGCCCTGGGCCTGCAGGGTAATCACGCCGTCGAACTTCAAGGTCGACGACAGCAGCGCCGCCGCCGCCAGCATTTCGCCCAGCAGTTGTTGGACCGGTGCGGGCGCCGGATTGTGGGCTAGCACATCGCGGTAGGCCTCGGCGAGGGTCACTTGTTCGCCGCGGATGTCGCTCTCGTCAAACAGAAAGCGTTGCAGTATGTCGATGGTGGGCTGAGAGGTGGCGTCAGACATGTAAAGTTAACCGTTTGGCAAAAAGCGGTATTTTACACCATGGCTTCCCAGCCCGGGCCAGGGAAGTTTGGCCTAGCCCGGCGGGTCTTGGCTTTCGTCCACCACCCGCCGCACAAACCGATGAATTTGGCGGCGCTGTTTTTTGTTGGGCCGACCCTCTGTGTGTATCTCGCCGGCCAACGCCTTGCGCGCCGACTGCTGCTCAGTGCGCGCGGCCAGACTGGCCTCGGTCTCGCGGTACAGCAGCGCCGCCTCCGGAGCACCCCGGCGCTGGTCGGACAACGCCAATACTTCCACCACCTGCTCGTCGAAGCCGCGCCTGATGGTAATTAGCATGCCCGCGCAAATGTCTTTGCTGACCTTGGGCCGGTCGCCGTCGACGCGCACCTTGCCACCCTCGATGGCGGCCTTGGCCAGGCTGCGGGTCTTGAAAAAACGTGCGGCCCAAAGCCATTTATCGATCCGTAGCTTATCCACGCAGGGCCGCCTGCAGGCCGGGGAAGAGCTCATCAAAATGGTCGATGGCCGGGTAGCCCTCCAAGCGCCTTGGCGTCTGGCTGTCCGGCTGATGTATACCCAGCAGATGGCCAATGCCAAAATCGCGCGCCGAATCCAGCACCCGCACCGTGTCGTCCACGAATAGCGCCCGCGCCGGGTCGAAGGGTTCCCGCGCCACCAGTGCACGCCAAAAGGCCTGGACCTCTTTGGGCTCGTTAAATTCGTGTGAGGAAATGATCAGGTCGAGCCATTGATCCAGCGCCGTCACCTCCAATTTGAGCGATAACCCCTTGGGGTGCGAATTGGTAATCAACACCACTTTTTTGCCCAGCTGGCGCGTCAACTGCAGAAATTCAGCTACGTGGGGCCGCAGCTGAATCTTATGTTTGATTTCCGCCTTTAACGCCATGATGTCCACTTGCAACTGGGTTGCCCAGTAGTCCAGGCAGTACCAGTTGAGCGTGCCTTCGATGGCGCGGATGTGGGTCAGCAATTGATCGCGCACCGCGCTTTCGGGCTGGCCGCGCAGCTGCGCCAGGCGTGCGGGCAGGTGGTCCAGCCAAAAGTAGCTGTCGTAGTGTAAATCCAACAGCGTGCCGTCCATATCCAATAGAACGGTGTCGATGCCGGCCCAATCGATTGCGGGGTAAGTCATAAGTAAACCTTTTTAGCCAAGGGCAAAGTTTATACGAGCCGGCACCGCAAATTCGAACTTTTGCGACGGCGGCCCCAGAATTGCCCACAGGGCTTTGACTCTGTGCGTTAGAATGGGGGGCCCACCAAAGGAGAATGTCGTGCAACCACTGGATGCCAGCACCAAAGAGCAATTACTGCAACAGTTGATCCCGCTGGCGCAAGCCGCAGGCCAAGCAATTCTTGCGGTCTACCACGGCGCCGATACCCCCGAGGTGCAGCACAAGCAGGACAAGTCGCCCCTGACCGCCGCAGACCTGGCTGCACACCGCATTCTGGTAGAGGGGTTGACCCCCATGCTGGCAGGCGTGCCAGTCTTATCTGAAGAATCGCAGCTGCCCGACTACGAGGTGCGCGGCGGCTGGCACCGCTACTGGCTGATCGATCCGCTGGATGGCACCAAGGAGTTTGTAAACCGCAACGGTGAATTCACCGTCAACATTGCCCTGATTGACGAGGGTGTACCGGTGTTAGGCATTGTTTACGTCCCGGTGAAGCAGGTGATGTATACCGGCGCGCGCGGCCTGGGGGCCTTTAAGGACACCGGCCAGGGCGCGCAACCCATCCGCTGCCGAGCGGTAAAAGAGGCACTGGCGGCGGGCGAGCCCATCGCGCTGGTGGCCAGCCGCAACCACGGCGCCGAAGCCGTACAAAAGCTTATGGCGCGCTTGGAGTCAGACACCGGTAAACCGGTGCTGACTCGCAATATGGGCTCGTCGCTGAAACTCTGCTTAGTGGCCGAGGGCATGGCCGACCTCTACCCGCGCCTTGCTCCCACCAGCGAGTGGGATACGGCCGCCGCCCAGGCCATTGTCGAAGCCGCCGGTGGAGTAGTAGTGGACGAAGATTTTAAGGTTTTGCGCTACAACCAAAAGTCCGACATCTTAAACCCCTTCTTTTACGTGATTGGCGATACAGGTTACCCCTGGCAGACGCTTCTCTAGACAACTGCGGCGCGCATTAAGCCCGCATAACCACATAACAGATTGATCTGGAAATAACCTGGGGCCAGCCGGTAGTTTGACTATGCTTAGTTAAATTCACCGGCTTCATGGAGCCCCTATGGCAAAGCCCCAACGCGAGTGTCACATAGGTGTGGGCTACAACCGCACCGGCCCTCTTAAAGAAAAGCTGATCCGCGAAATTACCGGCTATGAGCGCCAGCTGCAGGCCCTACAAACCCAGTCGGGACCTGTGGATTTTTCCCTGTTACAAACTTACAAAGAGCTGATCGCCTGTCGCCAGACAGCGCTCAAGGGGCTACCCCGCGACACCTGACACAAATTACGCCGGCGGCCGCGGGCTGGCCGGCACCGGGTCGTCGCCCAGCCACAGCACCCAGCAGGCACTTAACACCACCAGCGCAATTCCCACAAAGCTCCACAGGCTGGGCAACTCCTGCCAAAATAGCCAACCCCACAGGCCTGCAAAAACCACGCTCATGTAAGAAACCGGCGACAGCACGCTGGGCTTGGCAGCGCGGTAGGCCAAAGTGTACAGCCACAGGGCTAGCGACAAGCCCAATCCCAATAAAATCAGCAGCCCCCACACCCACAGTGGCGCCGGTGCCAGATGCCAGAGTGCCAGCGGTAGGCTCACCAGCAGGGCGATGGAAAAGTAATGCAGCAATACTGATTCGTTGGACTCGGTTTTCGTCAGCAGGCGGGTGGTGATCATGCTAGTTGCCATCATCAGCGCCGCAAACAACGCCATCAGGTGCCAGAGATTCACGCTTGCAGGCCAGGGTCGCAATATCACCAGTACGCCGACAAACCCCAGTGCTAGCGGGCCCCAGCGCCGGCCGGGCACCCGGATTTTAAGCCACAAGAGGGCAATCAGCGGCACCAGTAACGGAGCGCTGTTGCGCAGCAAGGTGGCATCCACGAGTGAGATATGTGCCAGCGTGCTGTAGTAGGCGTAAAAGGCAAACAGGCCCGCTAGGCCGCGCACCCAATGCAGGCCGCGCCTTTGCGTGTCAAAAGCGCGGCGGCGTTTACGCCACAGCAGGGGCAGGTATAAACACAGACCTACCAAGTATTGGCTGGCCACCACCACGTGAATAGACACCTGCTGAGCCGCCAACTTGGAGCCCGCCGCCACCAGGCTGGCCAGCAGCGACGTCAATAGACTGTAAAGCAGCGCGCGCTGCAAAGAAGAAAGGTGCACTGGGGCCTCGATATCAGGGGCAGTTTACTGCAGGAAGGGTGTAAGGCTAGGGAAGGCCTGCGCCAGGTCGCCGCTTTGCTGCAGCCGGTAAATGGCGGCGTTAACCTTGCGCTGTAGGCGCACGCCTTTGCTATTGTTTAAAAAGCTGTAGCCCAGATATTTGTGCGCCAGTATCGCCTTGGCGTCGTAACTCAGCAACGGCAACTCGCGCCTGTCGCACAGAAACATCACTTCATTTTTGCTCATAATCACCGCATCCAGGCGGCCACTTTCCAACATGGTGTAGAGTGCCATGCCATTGACCGCGTGGCTTACGTACAGACCCGGCACCTCCGCTAAGGGCAGCTGCAATCGGTAGCCCTCCAAGAGCCCCACGCGCTTACCCGCCAGCCCTGCCAAAGTTGAAATGACCGGCGCATTTGGCGCCGTGAAAATATAGAACTCCACCCGCATCAGCGGCGCCGAGTACAACACGTCGACCTTGAAATTGTTGGGCACCCAAGAGGGGTAGTAGCCATCCACCGCACCCGACTCCATCAACAACAGCGCGCGGGCCTCAGACAGCACTTTGAGCTGATCTTCGATGCCGGCGGCGCGCATGAGGTAGCGGTGCAGTTCCACCAGCAAACCGGTTTTATTGGTCTCCAGGTTGCCCGAAATCCGGGGCGCCACAAATTGCACCGCCTCGCCTTCGGCCCAGGTTGGGCTGGCGCCTGAGGCCACAATTCCCCACAACAATATCGCTGCGGTGAGTTTTATCATGACGCACAAGCCCGTATCATTTTCATCCCCCAAACATAGCACAGGCACACGGCGCCAGTATGGCTTCACCAGCGCAGATATTCCTGGAGTTTCTTCGATTGGGCTGCACCAGCTTTGGCGGCCCGGCGGCACACATCGGCTTTTTTCAGCGGCGCTTTGTCCAGGAGTTAAGCTGGCTGCACGCCGACGATTTCGCCAATACCCTGGCCCTATGTCAATTTCTACCGGGGCCAAGCTCCAGTCAACTGGGATTTGCCATTGGCTACAAGCAGGCCGGCCTGGTCGGCGCAGTAGCGGCCTTTGCAGGCTTTACTCTGCCCTCGGCACTGCTCATGCTGCTGGCCGGCCTGGGCGCCACCTGGCTGTTGACGCCTGGCCCCTGGGCGGCGGTTATCGGCATGCTGCAGCTTACCGCAGTGGTGGTGGTTGCCGATGCGGTCATCGCGCTGTTTTCTCGCTACTGCCGGACGACACCTCTGCGTTGGTTAGCCGGTCTCTGGTTCGTGGCATTTTTACTGCTGCCCTCCCAACTGCCACTGCTGCTAGTGGCCGGGGCCCTGGGCTATATCGGCACTAACAAGCAGGCGCCGACGGCGATCGCGACGCCGCCGGGCGCAGGCCCTAAATTCAGTTGGCTGCTCGCCGCGGCTGCCTGCGCACTGGCGGGCCTCTGGCTGAGTCAGCACGGGGAGGGCGCCAGCCAGATTACGGCAGGCTTTGCCCACGCGGGACTGTGGGTCTTCGGCGGTGGTCACGTGGTGCTACCACTGCTGCAACACCAGTTTCCCGCTTTGGACAGCGGCCAGTTTCTAACGGGCTACGGCCTCGCCCAAGCCCTGCCGGGCCCACTGTTCAGTTTTGCCGCCTACCTGGGCACCCAACTCTACGCCCAGCCCATCTTGGGCGCGCTGCTGGCCCTGTTGGCGATTTTCCTACCCGGCTTTTGCCTGTTGCTGGGCCTGTTGAATCACTGGCAAAGCCTGTCGCAGAAACCCCGTTTGCAGGGCGCCATCGCGGCGGTCAATGCCGCCGTGGTGGCCTTGCTGGCGGCTGCCCTGTGGCAGCCGCTAATCAGTCACAGCCTGCACACCTGGGGGCAACTGGCCATGGCAGTGACGGGCTTGGCGCTATTGCGGGTCGCGCGCCTGCCGGTGCTGGGGCTACTCGGTTTGGCGCTGATCGCCGGCCTGGTGCAGGGGTTGAGCGGCTAGGCCAAACACTCGCAGCAAACGGTGCTTGCTCTGTTGACCGGCCAAATACAGACAGGGCACCAGAATCAACGTGACGGTGGAGGCCAGCAGTACGCCAAAGGCCAGGGAAATCACCATGGGTATGAGAAAGCGCGCCTGCACGCTGGTTTCAGCCATGATCGGCACCAACCCAATGAAGGTAGTGAGCGAGGTCAGCACAATAGCCCGAAAACGGTCCGTACCCGCCTGACTCACGGCCTTGAGTAAATCCAGCCCCTGTTGGCGCAGTTGGTTAATGCGATCGATTAACACCAGGTTATCGTTCACCACAACACCGGCACAGGCGAGAAAGCCGAGCATGGATAACATGCTGATTTCGCGCCCCATAATTAAGTGGCCAAGCACCGCACCCATAAAACCAAAGGGTATGGCCGACATAATTAACAGCGGCTGGCCATAGGATTTAAACGCCACGGCCATCAGCGCGTAAATCACCATGAGCGAAATAATAAAATCGCGCAACAGTTCATCCATAAATTCGTTTTGCGCTTTCATATCGCCGCCCACCTCCAGGCGAAAGCCCAAAAACTCCTGTCGCCACTGGTCGCCGTTGCGGGCCATTAAATCTTCGACAATGGCGAAGGCCTCTGCCGAGTTGTCTCCCTCAAGCTCCGCGGTAACCGAGTTGGAGCGCTGACGATCAATGCGATTAATTTCGCTAAAACCCTTAACAAAATCTATCCGCGCCACAGTTTCGAGTGGCACTTCCGTTTGCTGAGCCGTGCGAATGCGAATGCTGCTCAAGTGATCTACGCTTTCGCGCTCGGCGCGCGGGTAGCGCACCATGACCCGCACGTCTTCTTTCCCGCGCGGAATACGCTGCGCCTCGGCGCCGTAAAATCCCTGGCGCACTTGCTGCGCCACATCCTGCAAACCAAGACCTAACAACTCGGCATCGGGCTTGAGCGACAGCTCCAGCTCGCTGCGAGCGGTTTGCAAGCTGTCCTTGACATTCTGCACACCGGGGTAGCGCTGCAGCGCAGCTTTCACGGCATCCAGTGCCTGCTGTTGCCGCGTCAAATCGTTTTCGCTTATCGACACGCGCAACCGAATGGCTTTGTCGCGGGCGTTAATGGTAAAGCCCACATCCACATCCAGTGCTTTGTCGATATCGCCGATGAGTTGTCGCCAGCGCTGAGCCACGGCGCGCGAACTAACCTCTCGATGTTCGGCATCCACTAACGCCAAGCGCAAGCGCACGCTGGTTGGAGTTGCCCAGGATTCGATACTGCGAATAAAGTTGGCATTGCCTTGGTTGTCGGCGATTAATTGCGGGTCCTGTTGCAATTGTGTCGCCGCCGCTTCTATGCGCTGCTGCACATCTTGGGCATAGCTAAACGGCAAGCCTTCTTCCAAGGTTACCGCCGCGCGCACAAAATCGCTGGGCACCTGTGGCATAAAAGACTGACGTACCCAGCCGGCACCGTAGATGGTCATCACCACTAAAAAAAGCGCCACAAATGTCGCAATTGGCACCGACACATTGTTTAAACAGCGCACAATAAACGGCTGGTAGTAGCGGTTCGCGGCGGTTGCCAGGGCGCCGGCAAACGCGCCTCGCACTTGCGCCAGCTTTTTCATGGGCAGCGATCGCGGCGGCTTTTCCGGTTTTAAATGCGCCAGATGCGCCGGTAAAATCAGCATCGACTCCACCAGTGAAAACACCAGGCAAGCAATTACAATCACGGGAATGGGGTAGACAATGTCGCCCAGCTCGTTGGGAATAAACAGCATGGGCACAAAGAAAATCATGGTGGACACCACCGCAAAAAATACCGGGCCCGCCACTTGTTTGGCACCGCCGGCGGCCGCGGCTTTGCCCTGCATGCCGTGCTGTTGTGCAGTGTAAATACTTTCGCCGACGATGATGGCATCGTCCACTACGATGCCAAGAATCAATAAAAACGCAAAAAGCGATAGCATATTAAAACTGACGCCCAAACTCGGCATCAGCCACATGGCGCCGGCAAAGGCCACCGAAATACCCGCGCACACCCAAAGTGCCAGCGCGGGTCGCAGAAAGAGCATCAACACCACAAACACCAACACCAAGCCGCTGGCCGCATTGCTGGTTAATAAATTGAGTCGCCCCTGAAATACCTTGGACCAATCGCGACTGATTTCCAGCGCCATGCCTGCGGGCAAACGCTGCTGCACCGCATCCAAATAGCTTTGCACCGAGGCCGCCGAGGCCAGTACATTGGGATTTTCCGTAACATACAGCTCGATAAACACGGCCGGCTTACCCTGGAAGCGGGCAATAAAATCCGTTTCCGCAAAACCGTCGGTAATGGTGGCAACATCGCGCAGGCGCAGCTGCGCGCCCGACGCTTGGCTCGCGACGACGATTTCGCCGAATTGTTGCGCCGTGTACGCCTGACCGCGGGATTGAATTTGCAAATCGCCCTGTTCACTTTTTACCTGGCCGGCGGGCAGATTGACGGACGCGCGCCGGATGGCGCTGACCACTTGCTCAAAGGTCAATTGATGCTGGCGCAAACTCGCCTCGCTGACCTCCACGGCCATTTCGTCGCTGCGCGTGGCATCTACCTCAACAATGGTAACACTTGGCAGCAAGGCAATTTCATCGCGCAGCCACTGGGCCGTTTCTTTTAATGCGCGCTCATCCACATCGCCGTATAACGCCAGGCTCATAAGTTCACTTTGAAACAAGCGCTCGCGCACTTGCGGACGCTCTGCATCCACGGGAAAGGTGGTAATGCTATCCACTTTGGTTTTCACATTGTTGAGCAGGCGCTGGGTATCGTAACCGCCAGCCACCTGCACAATAACCGTGCCGCTGTTTTGCTGCGCGCGGCTGGTGATCTCTTTAATGCCGTCCAGGCTCGCCAGCGCCTCTTCGATGCGGATACAAATTTGCTCTTCCACTTCGCGCGGGCCAGCGCCGGGGTAGGGCACGGTAATTTCGATACTGTTGGCAAGCGCGCCCGGAAACACTTCTTTGTTAGTGTTGGCCACACTGAGGCCACCGCCCACCAAAATAAGCAACATCAGTAAATTGGCGGCGACCGGGTTTTCGACAAACCATTGAATCAATCGGTTCATGGACGCACACCCTGTTCGTGGGGTACCGCTTGCACGCTGACACCCGGGCGCAGATAACCTTGCCGAGCAGTGGCGATGCGGGCACCGGCGGACAATGGGGCCCTAAGCCAAGCGTAGGCGTCGTCGCTATCGAGCACTTCGACGGTCACAAAAGCCGCACGGTTATCGGCATCAATGTGCACCAATGTGTCGTGCTTGTAGAGCGCCGTACGCGGCACTTTAATCACCTCTCAATGGGTTTACCGCTAATGTCCGCGCGCACAAACAGACCCACCACCAGAGGCATATCGGGGTTATCTGCCTGTCGCACTTCGGCCACGGCGTTGTACATGCGGGTGCGGGTATCCAGGCTGGCATCGGTGCGCGCGATACGACCCCGCCACTGCACTCGTTGACCGGCCACTTGGCC
>NZ_JBTUOC010000090.1:0-16340 GCF_058345725.1 Simiduia sp.
ACTTGATCGTTGCGCGAGCGCCCCGTATGAAGCTTCTTGCCGGTAATGCCGATGCGGGCCGTGAGCGCAGCCTCGATATTCATGTGTACGTCTTCAAGTTGCACCGACCACTGAAAGGCGCCGGCGACAATGTCGGCGCGGATGGCTTCAAGGCCCTCAATGATTTGCGTTTTTTCGGCCTCGGTTAGCACGCCCACTTCCGCCAGCATAGTGGCGTGGGCAATGGAACCGTTAATGTCGTGGTGATACAGGCGCTGATCAAAGTTGACGGACGCGGTAAAGCGCTCCACGAAGGCGTCGGTGGCTTCACTGAAGCGACCGCCCCAGGGTTTGATGCTGTTGTCGTGACTCATTGGCGGGCCTGTATCGTTGTCTGTGGTGCAGTTGAGGAGCGCTCGAGGAGGTATATCAGCGAGCGCGTAAAACGGCGGGCATTATAGCGGCTTGCGCACAGAGGTGCGATTGAAAGCCGTATCGTCGCGCAATTATTCACCCTGATTAGTGGTCATTAGCTAGCGGTTGTGTTGCGCAGAGGTAAAAAGAACCCGTCGCGAATGGGGGTTATTGCACGCTTCCCGTGCTTCAATAAACTAACGGCCGCGACGCACGACGGACGCAATAATGATTAAAAGGATGCAACTGTGACCCAAGTCCAAGCCGCCGAACGCGACTACCTGCCCAACCTGTGCAGTGGGCCCTCTCTGCTGCGGTTGGTGATTATCGCAGAGCTGCTGGCATTGGTGCTGGTGCTCAACGACGGCGGCCTGCGCGGGTTCAACTGGATTGACCTGGCGTTGACGTCGCTGATGGTGCAATGGATTACGCTCGCCAGTGCGGCTGTCATTTGCCGTTTGCGCCCCTGGCTGGCCGGCGTTTCCCTGTGGCAGGCGGTGCTGGTGAGCTACCTGCTGGTGCTCGCCATGACCTTTGTGTTCACGCTGCTAGGGCAGTGGTTTTTTCTGGGTTACTGGTGGCAAGCGCAGCCTTTGGACTGGTCGGCCCTGGGTGCCGATCTGGTGGTGGCCGCAATATTTGCCGGTGTGGGCCTGCACTACTTTTATCTACAACAACAGCTTCAGCGCGGCGAGCGGGCCGAGCTGGAGGCGCGTATACAGGCGCTCCAGTCGCGCATACGGCCCCACTTTTTATTCAATGCCATGAACAGCATTGCCAGTTTGATCGCCATCGACGCGGCGCGCGCCGAGCGCATGGTGGAAGATTTAAGCGCGCTGTTTCGCGCCAGCCTGTCGGAGGCGACCCTGGTGCCGGTGGCGCAGGAACTGGCGCTGGCACGGCGCTATCTGGACATGGAGTCGGCGCGCTTGGGCGAGCGGCTGCAGGTGGCGTGGCGTTTGGGCGAGCTGCCGGAGCGCGCGTTGATGCCGAGCCTGTTATTGCAACCACTGCTGGAAAATGCGCTCTATCATGGAATTGGCGCACGTCGCGAAGGCGGCCTGCTTGAGATTGCACTTGAGGATTCTGATAATCGATTACTGTTGCTGGTGCGCAATCCGCTGGGACAATCGGAGCCCTCGCCGGGCAATGGCATGGCGCTGGTTAATATCCGCGATCGACTACAGGCGCACTATGGCACCACCGCCAGTTTTTCAGCGGGCGTGGAGGCCGAGCATTTTTGCGTCAGAATCAGCTACCCCCTGGACGCCTAAGGGCGAGCCAGTGTGGTAACCGCGAGCACAATCGGGAGAGAGAGATGGACCTGTTAATCGTAGACGACGAGCCCCTGGCGCGGGCGCGCCTTAGGCGTTTGGCGCAGGAGTTGGACGGCGTCGAAGTAGTCGCCGAAGCGGCGGACGGCGAAGCGGCGCTGGCGGCAATCGAACAGCACGACCCCTCGGTGGTGCTGTTGGATGTGCGCATGCCCGGTGACGATGGCATTGCCACCGCCAAGCGAATCGCAGAGATGGACCACGCGCCCGCCATTATCTTTTGTACCGCTTACGACCAGTATGCGCTGGATGCCTTTGGCACGGCCGCCGTTGGCTATTTGCTCAAACCGGTGCAGGCGGCGGATCTGAAACAAGCGCTGGAAAAGGCCGGCAAGCTCAACCGCTTGCAGCTGGCGACTGTGCAGGCGGGCGAGGCGGTGCCCGACGGACGCCAGCACATCAGCGCTAAAACCCGGCGCGGGGTAGAGTTAATTCCCCTGGCCGAGGTGCGCTTTTTTATTGCCGATCAGAAGTATGTCACTGTGCATCACACCGGTGGTGAAACCTTGATCGACGATACCCTCAAAGAATTAGAGCAGGAATTTCAGGGGCGCTTCATTCGCGTGCATCGCAACTCCCTGGTGTCGTTGGAACACATTTTGGCCATGGAGCGCGGCGTCGACGGGCATTTTAAGTTGCGCCTGGCGGATGTCGAGGTGAAGCCCGTGGTCAGCCGGCGCCACGTGCCGCAGCTCAAGGAGCTATTGGCCAAACTCTGAATGGGCTCTGGTATGATGGCGGCCCTTAAGATGCCGTTCAAACTACAGGATGCCCCATGACCGCTCGCCTTCGTATTGCCACCCGAACTTCCGCCCTGGCGCTTTGGCAGGCAAATGACGTCAAGGCCAAGCTGGAAGCGGCTCACCCATCGCTCGAGGTGACGCTGGTACCCATGGTTAGCAAAGGCGACAAAATTTTGGATGTTCCGCTCGCCAAAGTCGGCGGCAAGGGACTGTTTGTCAAAGAGCTGGAAACTGCACTGCTCGAGGGCGAGGCCGACATTGCCGTGCACTCCATGAAAGATGTGCCCATGGAATTTCCCGAGGGCCTCGGCCTGTCGGTGATCTGCCAGCGCGAAGACCCGCGCGATGCCTTTGTGTCGAACCAGTTTGGCAAAATTGCCGAGCTGCCCGCCGGCAGCGTGGTGGGCACCTCCAGTTTGCGCCGCCAGGCACAATTGCTGGCCCGCCGTCCGGATCTCGAAATCCGCTTTTTGCGCGGCAATGTGGGCACGCGGCTCGCCAAGCTGGACGCCGGCGAATACCAGGGCATCATCCTGGCGGCGGCGGGCCTGATTCGACTGGGTGAAAAAGACCGAATTCGGGAATATCTACTCACCGACGACTCCCTGCCCGCCGGTGGCCAGGGCGCAGTGGGCATCGAGTGCCGCACCGACGACCGCGCCGTTCAGGCCTTGATCGCACCGCTGCATCACTCCCTGTCGGCGCAACAGGTACTGGCGGAGCGCGCCATGAATCGGCGCTTGGAGGGCGGCTGCCAGGTGCCCATCGGCTGCTTTGCGGTACATCAAGAGGGCGGCCTGTGGTTGCGCGGCCTGGTGGCTAGCGTGGACGGCAAACAGGTATTGCGCGACGAACTGCGCGGCCCGGCGACGGAGGCCGAACAGCTGGGCGAACAGCTGGCCGAGCGCCTGCTGGCCCAGGGCGCCGATAAAATTCTAGCGGATGTCTACGCGCACTCATGAAGCCGCGCCTCTGGCTAACCCGTCCGGCGCAGCAGGCGTCTGAGACTGAGCGCCGATTTGCCGCCCTAGGATTTGCGGTGGTGTCGGTGCCGGTACTGGAGATTGTGCCGCTCGTGGAAGCCGAACAGATGCACGCCGCGCGCGCGCGGATACTCGATTTTGATCGCTACGATTTCGCGATATTTGTCAGCCAAAATGCCGTTGCTTACGGCGCCGCGCTGCTGGATGACTATTGGCCACAATTGCCCCTGCACAGTCGTTTTCTCGCAGTGGGCCAGGCCACGGCTCAGGCCTTGGTCGACGCCGGTTTGCCGGTAGTCAGTGAGTTGCCGCTCAGCAGCGCTATGAACAGCGAAGCCTTGCTCACGCTACCGGAGCTGGCCCACATGGAGAACCAGCAGGTACTGATACTGCGCGGCCTGGGCGGGCGCGATCATTTGGCCCGCAGCTTGCGCGCGCGCGGCGCACGGGTAGACTACTGTGAACTTTATCGGCGCCAGTGTCCGGCACAGGCGCCGGCGCGGGTTGCCGATGCGCTGGCCTTGGGTGCTGCCTGGCTCAGTGCCCACAGCGGCGAGTCGCTGCACAATGTGCACGCGTTATTACAGGCCCAGGCGCCCTCGGGCGAATGGCTGCGGTGGCCGCTGCTGGTGCCCGGTGAACGCGTTGCCGCGCTGGCGGGCGAGTTGGGATTTCAGCAGGTACTAACGGCTGACAACGCCACCGATCAGGCCATGGTGGCGCGTCTGCAACAGGCACTGACCGAGCCCTGACAAAAGCGGCTGGCGCGCACGCTATCGACCCGAGATTACGGCCTAAACACACAACCGATTCACAACGACAGAGGCACACCTGTGGCGCAAACCGAACAAGACAGCAAGCCCGTTCCGACCCCCAACGAAGCGGCCCCCCTGCAGGTATCCGGTGCGGTGGCCCCGTCTGCACCAGGTCGCACACGCGCCGTGGCCGCGTGGCTAGTGTTGGTGTTGATTGCGCTGTTAACGGCGGGGGGCGGTTATCTGTTGTGGTTGCAGATAGACGCGCAAGGCGCGCGGGTTGACGAGCTGGCGACTGCGGCCCAGGAGCAGCGCAACGAGCAGCGGCAATTGGCGGCAGAGCTGGCCAACAGTCTCGCGCGTTTTGAGCAAACCCAGGCCGGCAACCAGGCGGCCTTTGCGGATTTTGTGGGTAAGGTTGAGTCCCAGCTCAACGCGCAGGGACGGCAATTGGCACAAATGACCGCCGCCAGTCGCACCCAGTTTTTACTGAGCGAGGCCCAATTTCTGGTGCGCCAGGCGAGCCAGCGGCTGCAGCTAGAGCGCGCGCCCGCCAGCGCCATCGGGCTGTTCCAATTGGCCGATCAACTGCTGGCCAAAGTCGAAGCAGAGTTGGGCAACCCCGCGGCACTCCTGGATGCGCGCAAGCAACTGGCGCGCGATCTGGGCCAGCTGCAAAACCTGCAGGCCGTGGACTATACCGGTGTATTTTTTGCCATCGATAGTATCCTTACCCAAGTGGATAACCTGGCCTTGGCGCAACCGCCGCGCGAGTTTGCCAATGAGGAAGTCGAGCCCGCAGTGATCCACAAAAACCCGCACACCCTGTGGGCCAAAATTACCGTGGGTTGGCGCAACTTCACCCGCGAGCTGGCCAGTTATGTGCGCGTGCGACGCTTGGAGGAGCCCGTTGAACCGCTGCTGTCGCCCGACCAGGAAACCCGCGTGCGGGAAAACCTGAAGTTGAAACTGCAGGTGGCGCAGCTGGCGCTGTTGCGCGCCGACGGCAAACTCTACGGCGACAATCTCACATTGGCGCACCAATGGCTGGCGGAATATTTTCCGGTGTCCATTGAACGCAACCACATGATGGAGCAGCTCGAAGCACTGGCCGCGCGCTCGGTTAATAGCGAGTTGCCCGACATTTCCGCTACGGCTCGCAGCCTGGACCAATTTATCAACCAGTACCGCAACGCGCTGGGGGTGCACCCGTGAAGCGCTTGATTCTGCTCATCGCCATCGCCCTGTTGGCGGGCGGATTGCTGATCAGCGAGCTGGCCAAAGACAGCGGCTACCTGTTGGTGTCGCTGTACGGTTATAGCCTGGAAACCAGCGTTTGGTTTGCCATTTTAGCGCTGCTGATTTTTGGCCTAATGGCGTGGATTGTGCTGCGCGCGCTGTTCACCGTGATACGCGCGTTTTTGGGTGTGACCCACTACGTGATACACGGCAGCGAAGAGCGCAATCGCAATCAACTGGCCGACGGCCTGGTAGATTTTATGGAGGGCAACTGGAAGCTGGCGCGTAAAAAGCTGCTTAAATCCGCCGACCGCTCCATTGTGCCGGTCATTAATTATTTGGCCGCCGCGCGCTCGGCTTACGAGTTAGGCGAGCGGGACGAAGCGCAAAAATTACTCGCAAAAGCCGAGCAGGTGGGGCCACAGTTTGAATTGGCCACCGCGCTGGCTCAGGCGCGTATTGAATTGATGGACCAGCGCTACGAGCAGTGCCTGGCGGCCCTTGAGCGAGTGCGTCACAAGGCGCCGCACCACCCGGTGGTGCTGGATATTTTGCGGCAGTCCTACGTGGCGTTGGAAGACTGGACCTCGCTGCAAAAATTATTGCCCCTGTTGAAAAAACACAAACCACTGGCCGAGCAAACACTGCACGAATTGGAACGGCGCTGTCAGGTTTTTCAACTTAAGCAGGCCATTGAGCAGGCGCGCGGCGACAACGTAAGCGATGCCCTGCACAAAACCTGGCAGCAGTTCGACAGCAAAACCCAGCGCGACCCGGAGTTGCTGTTGGCCTACACCGAACTGTTAGTGGCCCACGTTAGCGAGGCCGAGGCGGAGGCGCTGCTGCGCAAAAGCTTGCAAAAAAGCTGGGACGATCGACTGCTCGATGCCTATGGGCGTCTGTGCGGGGAAGATGTCGCGCGCCAGTTACTTGTGGCCGAAGGTTGGCTAAAAGAGCGGCCGCGCAACGCCACATTGTTGTTGGCCCTGGGGCGCTTGTCGTTGCGCAACCAGCTGTGGGGCAAGGCGCGCGAATACTTTGAGTCCAGCCTGCGCATCAGCGCGGCACCGGAAACCTATGCGGAGCTGGCGCGTTTGATGGCGGCGCTGGGCGAGCATCAATTAAGTACGGGCTACTACCAACAGGGTTTGAAAATGATCGCGCACAATCTGCCCGAACTGCCTGTGCCCGATAGCAGCACCAAATTTGGGCAGACGTTAGCGACTCAGTAACCCGCGCGCGACCCCGTCTTGTCAGGCGGGGTCAACGCCACTAAGATGCCCAAAAACGAAAGAAAACGCGCACGACCCCGCGCTTGCCCGGCGCACTTCACTGTTATTCACCTAACGATAAACGGGAATTATCATGCGTTTTCCAACACTGTTGCTCACGCCAATGCTGGTGCTGGCACTCGGTTGCACACCCGAACCCTCAAATCTCACAGCTGCAGCGCCGTCGCGCACCCTGGCCCAGGGTAATCTCACACTAACCGTCGACCCCGCCGCTGGCGGTCGCATTCAGTCGCTCTCGTTTCACGGGCGCGAGTTGCTGGCCCAGGCCAGTGCCAAAGACCGCGCCAACTGGGGCTCTACCTTGTGGGTTAGCCCGCAACAGCACTGGGGCTGGCCGCCGCCCGACAGCTTCGACAACCTACCCTATCAGATCACCCAAACCGGTGTGGCAGAGCTGCAGTTAAGCGGCCCAGTCGACAGCGAAAAAACCGGCCTGCGGCTGCATAAATCGCTGGCACTGCCCGGTGGCGATCGGGTGCTATTGGATTACCGCTTGGAAAATCCGGGCGACACAGTGGTGACCGCTGCGGCCTGGGAAGTGACCCGCGTGCCCATCGAAGGGCTGGTGGTGTTTGCGCGCGAGGCGGACCCGCTCTGGTGGAGCTTTGGCGGTTTTGCAGTGGAGCAGTTTGGCGATCTGGTGTGGCTGGACGCCAGCGAGCCGCTTGCGGAGGGTAAGTTGAATGCCAACGGCCGCGGCTGGTTGGCGTGGGTGACGGGTCGTCAAATGTATATTAAACGGTTTGGCGATCTCAGCGCCGATCAACAAGCGCCCAAGGAAGCGGAGGTGCAACTTTACGTCAGCCCAAGGGGCTACATGGAGCTGGAGGCGCAAGGTGCCTATCAGGCCATAGCCGCGGGCGAGTCGGTGCATTTCCAGACGGAGTGGCAGCTGGTTACCCTGCCGTCTGATGTAGAGGTGGGGGTGGATTCCCCATCGCTGCAAACACTGCTGCAATCGCTCGGGTTGTCGCTCTAATTGTGTGCGGCGCTAGTGTTGCCGTTTGAGCAGCGTTAGCCCGAACAGTAAGCTGGCCCCAAGTACCACACTGGGGCCGGCGGGTGTATCTAAATAGTAAGAACTCACTAACCCCAGGGTGACCGCCACTAGACCCAGGCCGCTGGCGGTGATGGCCATGGATTCTGGGGTGCGACTCAAGCGCCGCGCAGCGGCGGCGGGAATGATCAGCAGCGCGGTAATCAACAGAACGCCCACCACCTTCATGGCAATGGCAATCACCAGCGCCATGGCCAGCATCAATAGCATGCGCACCGCCTCCACCCGGACGCCCTCCACCCGGGCCAGCTCCTCGTGCACCGTCAGGGCTATCAGCGCCTGCCAGAAGTACCCGATCAGGCCGAGCACCAGCAGCGCGACAAGGGCGATGGTCGCCACATCTGTGCCGCTGGCCGTCAGTAAGTCGCCAAACAGGTAGGCCATAAGATCTACCCGGGTATCGCCGAATAAGCTGATGCTAACCAGACCGAGCGCCAGGGTGGTGTGCGAAAGTATGCCCAGCAGGGTGTCGGTGGCCAGTACGCGGGTTTGCTGGAGCAGTACCAGAGCCATGGCCAAAATCAGGCAGCCCAGCGTTACTGCCAAATTGATATTGATGTCGAGCAATAGCCCGAAGACCACGCCCAGTAGCGCCGAGTGCGCCAGGGTGTCACCGAAATAGGCCATGCGCCGCCACACGGCGAAGCTGCCCAGAGGGCCGGCCACCACAGCCACGGCCGCACCGGCCAGCCAGGCGTGCAAGATGAAGTCAGGCATGGGGCGTCTCCTGTTGGCCGGTGGCCGGCTGGCTGGGGCAGTCCTCCAGGGGCAAGCTGTGGTCGTGATCGCACACCACATCCCCGTGCAAATTGTGTTTGTGGTCGTGGTGGTGGGTGTACACCGCCAGCGTTTGCGCAGCCTTGGCACCAAACAGCTCCAGGTAGGCGGGGTGACTGGTGACGCTCTCCGGGTGCCCCTGGCAGCAGACATGCTGGTTTAGGCACACCACCTCGTCGGTGTGTGCCATTACCAGATGCAGGTCGTGAGACACCATCAGCACCCCACAGCCGCGGGAGCCGCGAATGTCGTTGATTAAATTGTAGAGCGCGATCTGGCCGTTGACGTCTACGCCTTGCACCGGCTCGTCTAACACCAGCAGCTGCGGTTCGCGCGCCAGCGCGCGGGTCAGGAGCACGCGCTGCATTTCGCCGCCCGACAATCGCTGCATGGGGCTGGCGAGCAGGTGGTCGATGCCGGTGAGCGCCAGCGCCGCCTGCAACTGTGCGCGGCTAGCGCCTCCCAGCGTCAGAAAGCGTTGGGTCGTCAGGGGCAGCGAGGCGTCGATATGGAGCTTTTGTGGCATATAGCCAACGCGCAGCTTGGGCTGGCGCCACAGGCTGCCCGAACTGGGTTTTTGCAAACCCAGTAACACCCGTACCAGGCTGGTTTTGCCGGCGCCATTTGGGCCGATCAGAGTGGTGATTTTACCGGCCTCCAGCGCCAAGTTTACCGACGATAAGAGGGTGCGCTCGCCGAGCGATAGACTCAGGTTGCGCGCTTCTACCAAACAGCTCACGGGTTTTCCTTTTGGGGTTGGCAGTTCGGGCACAGGCCCGATAGTTCCAGGGTTTGTTGCTCAATGTGAAAGCCCACGGATTGGGCCAGGGCTTGAATGGGGGCTCTGACACTGGCTTCGTTCAGCTCCAGTGCAACGCCGCACTGGCGGCAGATAACAAACTGGCCGGCGTGGCCGGTGCCGGGACAGGCGCAGCCAATAAAGGCGTTCAAACTGTTGAGCCGATGAATCAGTTGGTGCTCCAGCAAAAATTCTAGCGCCCGGTACACCGTGGGCGGCGCCACCTGTTTACCTGTGTGATCGGCCAATTGCTCCAGCAGTTGATAGGCGCCCACGGGCTTGTGGTTCTGCCAGATGAGTCGCAGTACCAACTCTCGCTGGCGAGTGAACCGAAGGCCTTCGCGCTCGGCCAGTTGGCGGGCATTGGCCAGGGCATCGCTGATGCAGTGCTGGTGATTGTGATGGCGAAATGCCAGGGGATCGGTGGCCATGGGTCTGGGCTGAAACGCTAAGTTTTGATATGTTATCATATAACATTTTGAGGTGATGGGTGCAGGGCGCAATGGTTCGGTTGTTAATGGTGGCGGCGTTATTGTTGGCGGCGACACCCGCGTACGCTGTGCGTCTTGTGGTGTCTATTGAGCCGCTGGCCATGTTGGCGGAACCCCTGCTAGATGAAGGCGACACCCTGACGGTGCTGTTGCCACCCAACCGTTCACCTCACCACTATGCCTTGCGGGCGTCCGACATGCGGGCTTTGCAGACCGCTGATCTGGTGCTGTGGGTGGGCCCTGAACTGGAGCAGTTTTTGGCTAAACCCCTGGCGCGGCACCCGGCGGCACAGCCTTTGTCGCAGCTGCCCGATCTGCATTGGGTCATAGCGGCCCAGGGCGATGGTCACCACCATGGCAGTGAGCGGGACCCGCACTTGTGGCTGAACCCGGACAATGGCGCGCAAATCACTCGCTGGCTGGCGGCGCAACTGATCGCGCTCACGCCCGAGCGGGCAGAGCAAATCAATCGGCGCTTGGTGGAAACCTTGGCGCGCCTGGATCGGTTGACAGCGGTGCTGGAGGCGCAATTGGCACCGCTGGCGGGCCAGTCCTATATCGCTTATCACCCGGCCTATGGGCATTGGAATCAGCGCTTCAATTTAGTGCAGCGCGAGACTGTGGCACTCACGCCCGAGCAAAAGCCGGGCGCCCGGCACCTGGTTGAACTTCGGGCATTGGCCTCAGAGGTGAACTGCCTGGTGACCGAGGCTTTCTACGACAGCGGGGCCAGCACCCAGCTGGCGGCGCAGTTAGGATTGCCGCAGGTGGTGGCTGACCCGATGGGGGCGGCGGTGGCCAAGGGCAGCTACCGCTATGAGCAGCTGCTAAAAGCGCTGTTGGTAGCCTTCAACAGCTGCCTGGCCAAACCCCAGGCATAAAAAAGGCCGGGGCAAAGCCACCGGCCAAATCAGCGATGTAAAGCAAACTGGTCAACAAAACCCGGTAGCCCGGGCAGCTACTGCAAGCGTTGGTTACTGGGCTTCAGCCTGTTCGCGCAAACGCTTTGAAATCTTCTCTTCCAGATCGGCATTGATGCTGTTACCGATACTCAGGGTGACATTGGTCAATGCATTCAATTGTGTTGTATTGGCATTTTTCTCGACAGATTCAGCGGTCCAGCTGGCATCCGCACCGGTGGCCGCGACAGCGGCAGCCACGTTGGATTGCGGTGCAGCAAGGCTTGCTTGAGCGGTCAATGCTAACAACAGAAAACCAAGCTTTTTCATGATGTGGCCCTCCGTTAAGGGGTTGAAGTGTTACCGGCCTTGGTTGCCGACAACACAGAAATTCGGTGGCAATAAACGACTGCCTTTCAATTGTTACGCATGGTAACAATTGTCTAAAGATTAGGCTATCTTTTTTTCAGATTTATGACAAACAAACCTTAGAAGTGTGTGCTAAGCCTAAGTTTTTAGCGGGATTTGTCTTTTATTGGGCAAATTTTGAGCGATATGGGTTTGGTAACACCGTCGGTAACACTTCCGTACCGGTACACGGGTGTTACCGACGGCGGCCAGCGGCGCGGGCGAATGGTGTATCCTTGCGCCTTTGTTCACGCCAACGGAATTGCTATGTCTACCCCGGTTGTCCTCGTCGACGGTTCTTCGTATCTCTATCGCGCTTTCCATGCACTGCCGCCCCTGACCAACAGCAAGGGCAATCCCACCGGTGCGGTTAAAGGGGTGATCAACATGATCCGCCGATTGCAAAAAGATTACCCCCAGAGCCCGGTCGTGGTGATCTTCGATGCCAAGGGTAAAACCTTCCGCGACGATATCTATGCCGACTACAAGGCTCAGCGCCCGCCCATGCCCGACGACTTGCGGCCGCAGGTGCAACCTATTCACGATATCGTGCAGGCTATGGGGTTGCCGCTACTGGTGATTGACGGCGTTGAGGCCGACGACGTGATCGGAACCTATTGCGCCCAGGCAAAAGCCGCCGGCCTACCGGTGGTGGTTTCCACCGGCGACAAAGATATGGCGCAGCTGGTGAACGATCATGTCACCCTGGTAAATACCATGACCAATACCGTCATGGACCCGGCGGGTGTCGAGGAAAAATTTGGGCTGCCGCCCTCGCTTATCATCGACTATCTCGCTTTGATGGGCGACAAGGTGGATAACATCCCCGGCGTGCCGGGGGTGGGGGAGAAAACCGCCCTGGCACTATTGCAGGGATTGGGTGGCCTCGACAGTATTTATGCCAATCTCGACAGGGTGGCCGAGCTGACATTTCGGGGTGCCAAAACTATGGCTGCCAAGCTCGAAGCAAATAAAGCACAGGCCTATCTGTCGTACGAGCTGGCCACCATCAAGCTGGACGTAGAATTACCTCAAACCCTGTCTGAGTTGGCCAACGGCGAACCGGACAAGGCCCGTTTGCTGGCGCTGTTTCAAGAGCTGGAATTCAAGACCTGGGTGAACGAGCTGCAGTCGGATGCGGCCGTTGCGCCCAGTATGGTCGACGGCCAGGGCGACAGCGGCGACCAGGAGGTGCCCGATGCAGGCCCGGTTGCGCGCGATTATGAAACCCTGTTGACCGAGGCCGATTTTAATCGGTGGCTGGCTGTGCTGAAGGCGGCGCCGCTGATCGCGTTCGATACGGAAACCACCAGCCTGGATTATATGGCCGCCGAGATTGTGGGTGTTTCCTTTGCGGTGGCACCGGGCAAAGCGGCCTATGTGCCGGTGGCACACGACTACCTGGAGGCTCCAACCCAGCTGGCGCGCGACTGGGTGCTGGCGCAGTTGAAGCCGCTCTTGGAGGCCGAGCAGCCCGCCAAGGTGGGGCAAAACTTAAAGTACGACGCCAGTGTGCTGGCCAACTACGGTATTGCGCTGCGCGGTATCGCCTTCGATACGATGCTGGAATCCTATGTGCTCAATGCCACGGCCACGCGTCACGACATGGACAGCCTGGCCAGCTTTTACCTGAATGAATCCACGGTGAAATTTGAAGACATTGCCGGCAAAGGCGCCAAACAGCTTACCTTTAATCAAATTGCTCTGGAGCAGGCGGCGCCCTATGCCGCCGAAGACGCCGACATTACCCTGCGACTACACCAACACCTGGCGCCTCAAGTGGCCTCGGTGCCGAGTTTGCAAACCGTACTCGACACTATCGAAATGCCGCTGGTGCCCGTGCTGTCGGCCGTGGAGCGCACTGGCGCGCTGGTGGATGCCAAGCGGCTCGGGGAGCAGAGTGTCGAGTTGGGCAATCGCCTGGTAGAGCTAGAGCGCGAGGCCTACGACATAGCCGGCGAGCCCTTTAATCTGTCCTCGCCCAAGCAGCTGGGAGCTATTTTGTTTGAAAAGCTGAATCTGCCCGTGCTAAAGAAAACCCCGAAGGGCGCGCCGTCTACCGCAGAAGAGGTTTTGCAGGAATTGGCACTGGATTACCCGCTGCCCAAAATCCTGATGGAATACCGCGGCCTGTCCAAGCTGAAAAGCACCTATACCGACAAGCTGCCGCAGATGATCAATCCCCACACCGGGCGTATCCACACGTCTTACCACCAGGCGGTTACCGCCACCGGTCGGCTGTCGTCGTCCGACCCGAATCTACAGAATATTCCAATTCGCACCGAAGAGGGTCGCCGTATTCGACAGGCTTTCGTGGCACCTTCGGGCTATAAGCTGGTGGCGGCAGATTACTCGCAGATTGAGCTGCGCATCATGGCGCATTTGTCCGACGACAAGGGGCTGCTAGAGGCCTTTGGTCAGGGCCTGGACGTCCACAAGGCCACCGCGGCCGAGGTCTTTGGCGTGCCGTTGGAGGGCGTCAGCGCCGATATGCGGCGCAGCGCCAAGGCCATCAACTTTGGGCTGATTTACGGCATGTCGGCCTTTGGCCTGGCGCGCCAACTGCACATAGGCCGCCACGAGGCCCAGCAGTACATCGATACCTATTTCGAGCGCTACCCGGGTGTGGCCCGCTACATGGATGAAACTCGCCGGCTGGCCCACGAACAGGGCTATGTGGAAACCCTGTTCGGGCGCCGCCTGTACCTGCCTGAAATTAACGATCGCAATAAGATGCGCTAGCAGGCGGCCGAGCGCACCGCCATCAACGCACCCATGCAAGGTAGTGCCGCCGACATTATCAAGCGCGCCATGATCGATGTGCACCACTGGCTGGCTACCGACGCGGCTCCCGATGCGCGCATCATCATGCAGGTGCACGATGAATTGGTGCTAGAGGTAGCCGAAGCCGATGTGGCGGCCCTGTCGGCGGCCCTGTGCGAACGCATGGCGGCGGCCGCCACACTCAAAGTGCCCCTGTTGGTGGAGGCCGGTGTGGGCGACAACTGGGATCAGGCTCACTGATCGAAAATTAATTTGAACTTTCTAGGCGAGGGCTAGTCTCAGATACCAGTACCATGTGATGTTTTGCTCTCCCTTGGATTCCTTTGATTAAATGAATCTTTAACCCCGCCCTTAAAGCGGGGTTTTTTTATGGCCGCGAACCAAACGGCGGGCAGAGTGGGAGCCAGGGTACCAATTGCAGAGTCAGAGATTCTGAGCAGGGCATTTTGCCCTTTGGCTCGCTGCCGTGCGCGATTGCACTGGCTGCGCTGCCATGGACATATTTCAGTGGCGCCTAAGGAGCAATACTGACCGACCAAATACAATTGACAATCATTCTCATTTGTATATATTGGGGTCTCCTTAAGGAGCGAGCGAGGTGGAACCATGAATGCGAGTATCAGTGGCGTACGCGCCGTCGTTGTCAGACAGCCAGCTGAAGCCAAGGCGCGGATTGCCAGTGCCGAATTGTTAGCGGGGCAGTCGATGATTGTGATCGAGCACGCCGGCCAGGATTACTTCCTGCGCCAGACCAAGGCAGGCAAGTTAATTTTGACGAAATAAATCCCCCCATTGCGCGACCTGTAGCACCCCCTGCACACCTTACAGGTCGCGACATAGGGCTCTCGGGGCCCAGCCAGCACTGCTCTCTCGTGCCCAGCCAAACCCGACCCACCGCTGATCGTGCCAACCTTTCCGTTCAACGTAAACTAACGTAAAGACCGAAACTTACCCGCGCGGCTGTACTCCAATCAATGCTGGCCAGGGTTCCCCAAGCCCAGTCAGCGCGGCGGCTTCGGAACCCCAATAACGGAGCTGCCTTTTCAAACCCGGCCCCACAGCGCCGGGTTTTTTTATGCTCGCTGCTGCCGTGCGGTAGGTACCCCAACGGCTGGATTGAAAAGATAGCGGGTGGCAGACAGCGTCAGGGCTTAGGCGCCTGGCGCTTGCTGATCTCTGCTACGGCCTTCGGTAAACCAGCGGTTCAACACGTCGTTCAGTTCAGGCAGACCGGTTTTCTTTAACGAAGAAAACAGTTGCGCACTGACCAGGTCGTCGGCTTTGGCCGCCTTCAGGTGTTTGCGCACGTCCAGCAGCGTGGCCTGGGCCGGGCCTTTTTTCAATTTGTCGGCCTTGGTGAGCAAAATATGCACGGGCATTTCGGCTTCCACCGCCCAGTTGATCATGGTGGTGTCGAACTCCTGGAACGGGTGGCGCACGTCCATCATCAATACCATGCCGGCAAGGGTTTGACGTTCCTGCAGGTACTCGGCCATGTGTTTATCCCACTCGCGTTTCATAGCCAAGGGTACCTTGGCATAGCCATAGCCTGGCAGATCCACCAGTCTGAGCTGGTCCGAACCTAGCGAAAAATAGTTGATCATCTGCGTGCGACCCGGTGTTTTACTGGTGCGCGCCAGCTTGCCGTTGTTGGTCAAGGTATTGATGGCGGAGGATTTCCCGGCATTGGAGCGGCCGGCAAAACAAACTTCCACGCCGGTTTCGGGTGGGCATTGGGCCAGTGAAGGCGCACTAATCAGGTAGCGCGCCAGATTGAAATTGATTTGATCTGCCATGGAAATCCGTAAAATTGGTGTGTTATCAGACGGTTAGTATATAATGCCGGCCCAGTAGCCGCCCGCCATTTGGGTGGCGATTGTAGCCCGTGAATATCGGCACGGCTAACGCAGTGTTCAACTAATAAGCAAATCAAACGGATTAATCACATGAATAAGCTGATTAAGCAGGTTGTAGCGATGCTGGGCCTAGCGGCCATTTCTCAGTTAGCCTTAGCGGGCGATGCCAAAAATGGCGAAACCCTGTCTGCCGCCTGTGGCGCCTGTCACGGTGCCGACGGCAATAGCCCAGCCCCCAACTTCCCCAAACTGGCCGGTTTGGGCGAAAAATACCTGCTCAAGCAGCTTGAAGACATCAAGTCGGGCGCGCGCGTCGTACCCGAGATGGCGGGCCAGCTGGATAATCTCTCCAGTGAAGAAATGGCCGATATCGCCGCCTATTTCGATAGCCAAACGCTGCAATTGTCGGGCTCCAAAAAGGACCAGGAAGTGCAACTTAACAGCGGCGTGAAGGTGAACAGCTTGGCGCTGGGCCAGCAGACCTACCGCGCCGGCAATCTGGAAACCAAGGTGCCGGCCTGTTTGGGTTG
>NZ_JBTUOC010000091.1:0-8618 GCF_058345725.1 Simiduia sp.
CGATGTTCTTTGCCTGCCCACTATCGATTTGGTGGTCGCCGAAGACCGCGACCGCACCAAGCAGTTTCTAAAAGAATTCACGTTAAAAGGCGAAGAGGCCGAATCCACAGAAATGAGCTTTAACGGCCTGCACCAGGCCGGCAGTAAACACGCCTTTAAAATGGAGGTGGCGCACGCCATTTTTGACGAGGAGCCCTGCATTCAATTGGTGATGCGCGCAAGCCAGGATAACAGCGAAGAACTGGAAGCGCAGCTACAGGAAATCAAACAAACCGACGTACAAACTGGCCTGTTTAATCGCCAATACTTTCTGGAGCGCCTGGAGCAATCGGTGGACAAAGCCACCGATGGCGAAGCCGGCGCCACGCTGACCTACATTGAAGCAGATCAATTTTTTGACCGGGTCGAAAGTGTGCACGGCGTCAGCGTCGCCGACGGCGTCATTAAAAAACTGGCAGAGCTGGTTAGCCGCCACGCAAAACCGGGCGAACACTTAGCGCGCTTTAGCGACGACACCTTTGCACTGCTGTCGCCCGGCACCAGCGCCGACAAACTGGTACAGCGCGCCAAGGCTCTGTGCGCCGAAGTGGCCGAAACAGTTTTCGATATCGACGGCACCACTGTGCAGTTCACCATCACCGCCGGCTTGTCGCTAGTGACTGAGGCCAGCAAAGACTCGGAAGCGGTCATCGACCAAGCGCTTCAAGCCATCGAAGAAGTTCGCAAAAAAGGCGAGGGCGGCCTAGGCAACGACGCTAAACTCTTCGAGCCCAAAATTGGCAACGCAGACGCCGGCGCCGACATCGCGCGCGCGCTGCAGCGAGCGGTGGACAACAACCAATTTAAATTGCTTTTTCAGCCCATTATCAGTTTGCGCGGCAACGAAAACGAATTGTACGAAGTACTGTTGCGCATGGTGGACGAAGAGGGCAAAGACATCGAGCCGGCCAAATTTCTGGAGGCCGCTGAAGCCATCGGCGCCACCACAAAAATTGATCGCTGGGTCATTCTCGAATCTATCAAGATGCTGTCTGAGCATCGCGCCAAGGGCAACAACACCAGCCTGGTGATTAACCTCAGTCGCCACTCGCTCACCGACGAAAGCCTGCTGCCTTGGCTGGGTGTCGCCTTTAAGGCCGCCAAGCTGCCGTCCGATGCGATCATGTTCCAGGTGCGCGAAATGGACGTAACCAATCACATGAACGCCGCCAAGGCCTTTTGCGCGGGCCTCGGCAAACTGAAAACCGCCATGTGCATTTCCGGCTTCGGCTGCGCCATGAACCACTTCAATACCTTAAAGCACGTGCCCGCCCAATACATCAAAGTGGACGGCAGCTTTACCCAGGATGTGCAAAATGGCAGCGAGGGCGCCGAGTCGCTCACCAACATCATTAAAGAATTGCACAAATTGGAAAAAATTACCGTGGTGCCCTTTGTGGAAAATGCCAACGTGCTGTCTACTCTGTGGCAGAGCGGCGTGCACTATATTCAAGGCCACTATCTGCAAGGCCCGTCAGAGGGCATGGACTACGATTTCAGCATGGATGGCTAAAGCCTTGCGAACCCATAAAAAAACCCGCGTTTCAGCGGGTTTTTTTATGGGTTGCGCGCGCCACTAGGCCGCCACAAATTCCTGATCAGTAAGCCCGAGCAAATAGCACACAGCCTCCAGCCCCAGAGTGCTGATGGCGTAATCGGCCGAGGCGCGCACCAGGGGTTTCGCGTGAATTGCAACGCCCATACCGGCCAGGCCCAGCATGGGCAGATCGTTGGCTCCGTCGCCCACGGCAATCACCTGCGACAGCGACAGGCCCCGCTCGGCGGCAATGCGCTGAATCAACGCCGCCTTGCGCTTGCCATCGACCACCGTGCCGGTGACGCGGCCGGTGACTTTGCCGTCCACAATTTCCAGGGCGTTGGCATGCACTTCATCTATGCCAAGCCGCGCCTGGATTTTTTCGGCAAAGTACACAAAACCCCCGCTCAAAATAACGGTGTGAAAACCACGCGCTTTTAGCGTGTTAATCAATTGCGCCGCGCCATCCATCAGTTCGAGCTTGTCGGCAATGCCGGCCAACACCGATTCGGGCAAACCATTAAGCAGCGCCATGCGCTGGGTAAAACTCTCGATGAAGTCCAGCTCGCCGCGCATGGCCGCGGCAGTAATCGCCGACACCTTTTCGCCAATACCGGCCGCGGCCGCCAGCTCGTCGATACACTCGGCCTTGATTAAGGTTGAATCCATATCAAAACAAATCAAGCCCCCCTGGCGACCATAGGCGGCGCCGGGCTGCAGATTGATATCGACACCTAGGCGATCAGCCAGGCTGCGCAACACTGCGCGGGTTTCCAGTAAATTGGTTTGACCGGACAAGCGCAGCTGCCAAGCTTGGCGGTTGCGCGCCAGCGGTCGCGACAAGCTGCGGCTACTCAACAAGTGCAACCCCTGTCCAGCCAGTTGCTGAACCACCTGAGCCAGGTGTGCCGGGCGCAACACAGGTGCCATGAGTGTGGCCACGAAGGTGTAATCCGGCGCCGGTCGATCCTGCACCTGCACCTGCATATCGGGCCACAGGGTGGCGATAGAGGCCTGCAGTGACTGGGCATCCACGGGCGCCTCGCACGCCAGCTGCAGGCTAAATCCCGGCGACCATTGTTCGCAGGTCAAGGGCTGACTGCGCACGGGCAAATGATCGAGCTGGGCGAGCACCTCCGTCAGGTCGTAGTGGTCGTGAAAGCAGGAAAGGTGAACGCTGATCATGTTGGACAGGCCTGTAACTGAAGGGCAACGGTTTGTGGGCGGCATTATATAGTTTTCACCCGGCAATAGGCTAAACTAGGCGGCCTTTTACGCCCGACTTGGGTGCTGTTTGGCAGGCCTATGACCTCAAACCACAAAAACAATAACACCCGCCCGCTGCAACTGCTGCGAGACCGACTGCTGCATCCGCAGCCCGTGGGCTTCACGCTCGTGCTGGCACTGCTGCTCACCCTCGCCTGCGGCTGGCAATTGCACCGCTACCTGGATCAGCAAATGCAGAATGTAGCCCAGCGCTACGGCCAAGCGCTGGCCAACATGGCCGCCGAGCAAGCCGAGTCGGCAATGCTGAACCAGGACCGGGTGAGCCTGACGGCGCTACTGGCCGACATTACTAAAAACCTCGATGTGGATGGCGCCACCGTGCACGACGTGGAGAATCGCCTGCTGGTACAAAACGGCACTGTCACCGGCAAACTGCAGCTGCACTTTTCCGCACCTATCGTCTTGCAAGACAGCGTGGCCGGCTATGTGACCGTCGCCGTGAGCGCCCAGGCGGCCCTGAACAATCGCTATCGCCTCTACGGTCGCCTGGCGCTCACCCTGATTGCCCTGGTGGCGCTCACCACGCTCGCGGCACTCTTGTACCGCAACCCCACAGCACCTCAACCGCCGGCGACGCACACACCCAGTGCCCCCACACCGCTGCGCAAGGTGACGCTCACATTGGATTTACTAAACCTCGATCAGCTCCACACAGAGCTCAACGGCGAGGCCTTTAAAAAGTTGCTGGAGCGATTTGAGCGGCAACTGCAGGGGGTGATCTCACTCTACGGCGGCGAAAGCCTGGGGTTGCAAAATCACCAGTTAACGCTGTTATTCGCCGATGAAAATCGGGCCGATGCCAGTTTTAAGGCCATTTGCAGTGCAGAGCTGCTGCACGCCCTCAGCGAGCAGAGCGAGCTGGCATTGCAGTTGGGCGCCCGCATACTGCCCTTTGAAGCCAGCGCCAATCTGAAGTCGCAATATGCCCGCCAGTTGAAACCCGGCGGCATGCGCGCCACCATTATTTCGGTAAAATTATTGGAAGAGACACTGACCGAGCGCTGCCAGTTCGCCGCCCGCGCAGACCAGCGCAGCGCCCGTATAGAGCAGGTGCTGCCGCCCTATAAAAAATTACTGGATAACCAACTGGCGCAGCTGGCGGGTCTCACGCCGGAGCAGGACGAAGGCTAGAATTACTCGAAGGGCGCGTTTTAGCGCGCGCGCAACTCGCCGTTATTGGCCGCCTCGCGGGCTTTTTTCCGGCTGTCCATCAAACGGTAGTGCGCAAGTTCCGGGATTGTTTCGCGCAAGCGATATTCCAACTGCTCTATTTTTTCAGCTTGCGCGCACAGCGCATCGCCACGAGCATCCAATGCGGGTTCTTGCGCCTCCATCTGCTTTTCCACCTGCTCGCCAAAGCGCTCCATTTTGGCGCCGAACGCCGCCATGCGCGTTTCAAAATCACCCTCGGCGCTGAACATGGCACTTCCCAACAACGACCACACACTGCCTATGGAGGCCGTGACCGCCTCTTCCACCATCGCCTCTATGTCGTCGTCAAAGGTGCCATCCAACACATCCAGGCGCTCGTCGACCACCCGATACTCGCCGGGACGTGCCGCCATGCGCTGCGAGAACTTGGTATCGGCCAACGCCAAGGACTCGCGCACCTTGACCGCCGGCTCGCTGGCCTCGCCAAAGGCCTGCGCCAGCGCCTGGGCCACCACTTCGCCAACCGTGTCCAGTAGATCTTTTACGAAGGTGACCAGAGTTGGCATAAAGGCCTGTAGGTCCCTCGTGTAGTCAACCACCAGCGCTCGCTGCTCTGCGCTTAGCACCACCGGCGCACCGTCCACGCGCACCTCGCCACTGGGCTTTAACACATACACCCGCTCGGCCTGGGTAGAATTCACCCCGGTGGGCTGCACACTAAAATCACTGGCGAAACGCACATGGCAATCGCGTAGCCCCATGTCCACACCCGCCAACACACCGCCGGCCGACGCCGACAACACCAACCCAATAACCCAGCACCCTAGCGCGCGCATCGTCCATTCCCCGCGTAAATTATTCGGACTCTAGAAAACCACAGGATGCGCCAGGAGGACAGCCCAAATCGGCCAATGGCAGACTGCCGCCGGTGAGCCGTGGCCTTATGGCAGGGAGATATTTGCAGGCGGCTGCTTAGATCAATGCTTACCTTTACGTTAACGTCAACCTGCGGTAGAGTTTGCGCAGCACGGGTAAAGAGGTCGCAATGGACAAGGTTTACAGCATCTCCGATCTGGCGCGGGAATTTGACATCACCACCCGCGCCATCCGCTTTTACGAGGACAAGGGCCTGCTGGCCCCAGCGCGCCGGGGCCAAACGCGCCTGTACAACCACGCCGACCGGGTCAAACTAAAACTGATTCTGCGCGGCAAGCGGCTGGGTTTAAGTCTGGAAGAGAGTGGCGAGATCATCGGCATGTACGACCCTGGCTCCAACAACGCCCCCCAGCTGGAGCGGCTGATCCATAAAATTCAGGAGCGCCGGCAGGCGCTGCTGGCACAGAAACGCGACATCGACATCATGCTGGCCGAACTGGATGACGCCGAGACCAATTGCAAGCAGGCCCTCAAAGCCAGTAACTGACGCACCCAATCACAACGAACAGTAAAACAACAACATTTTCGAGAGGACATCCCATGAGCTTTCCCTACCCCACATTGAATTTCGGCCTGGGCGAAGATATCGACATGCTGCGCGATTCCGTCTATCAATTCGCCCAGGGCGAACTGGCGCCGCGCGCCGCGCAAATCGATGCCGACAACGAATTCCCCATGGATATGTGGAAAAAATTCGGCGACATGGGCCTGCTGGGCATGACGGTCGCAGAAGAGTACGGCGGCACTAACATGGGCTACTTGGCGCACGTGGTGGCCATGGAAGAAATCTCCCGCGCCAGCGCCTCCGTGGGCCTGTCTTACGGCGCCCACTCCAACTTGTGCGTCAATCAGATTCACAAAAACGGCACCGAAGCGCAAAAGCAAAAGTACCTGCCCAAGCTGTGTTCCGGTGAGCACATTGGCGCACTGGCCATGAGCGAACCCAATGCCGGCTCCGACGTGGTGTCGATGAAATTGCGCGCCGAGAAAAAAGGCGATCGCTACATTCTGAACGGCAACAAAATGTGGATCACCAACGGCCCCGATGCCCACACCTACGTCATCTACGCCAAGACCGATATCAACGCCGGCTCCAAGGGCATGACCGCGTTTATCGTCGAGCGCGACTTCCCCGGTTTTTCCCGCCACCAAAAACTCGACAAGCTGGGTATGCGCGGCTCCAACACCTGTGAGCTGGTATTCCAGGATTGCGAAGTGCCGGAAGAAAATATTCTGGGCGGCGAAGGCCGCGGCGTGGCAGTACTGATGAGCGGCCTGGACTACGAGCGCACCGTGCTCTCCGGTGGCCCCACTGGCATCATGAGCGCCTGCATGGACGTGGTGGTGCCCTACATCCACGATCGCAAACAGTTCAACCAGTCCATCGGACAATTCCAGTTGGTACAGGGCAAAGTGGCCGACATGTACGCCGGCATGAACGCCTCAAAATCCTACCTGTACAACGTGGCCAAGGCCTGCGATCGCGGCGAAGAGTCGCGCAAAGATGCGGCCGCCGTAATTTTGTACACCGCCGAGATGGCCACCAAAATGGCGCTCGATGCGATCCAGTTGCTGGGCGGCAACGGTTACATTAACGAGTTCCCCACCGGCCGTTTACTGCGCGACGCCAAGCTGTACGAAATTGGCGCCGGCACCAGCGAAATCCGCCGCATGTTGATCGGTCGCGAGCTGTTTAACGAAACCCGATAAGTTGCACGCAACAGGCGGCGGAACCGACTCCGACACGCGCGACCAGACCCTCCGTCGCGCCACTGTTCGAGCCGGCTCAGCCGCCCGGTAAGTCCCCGCGCCGCCCGTCGGCGCCTGCTCACGGAGCCCAAGGAATGCCCCTACTCAAAAGCCAAATCAATCCCCGCGCCGAGGAGTTCGTCGCCAATGCCGCACACCTGCAGGCGCAGGTTGACGATCTCAACACCAAGCTGGCGCACATCCATCAGGGCGGCGGCGAGAAAGCCCAGGCCCGACACACCGCGCGCGGAAAATTGCTGGCGCGCGATCGCATCGACGCCCTGCTCGATCCCGGTTCGCCCTTTTTGGAGCTGTCGCCGCTGGCCGCCTTTGAAGTCTACGACGATGTGGTGCCCGCCGCCGGCGTGATCACCGGCATCGGCCGCGTCAACGGCCAGGAGTGCGTCATCGTCGCCAACGATGCCACCGTCAAGGGTGGCTCCTATTACCCACTCACGGTTAAGAAACATTTACGCGCGCAAACCATTGCCGATCAAAACAATTTACCCTGCATTTATTTGGTGGATTCCGGCGGCGCTAATCTGCCCCGCCAAGACGATGTGTTTCCCGATCGCGAACACTTTGGGCGCATCTTTTTTAACCAGGCCAACATGTCTGCCAAGGGCATTGCGCAAATTGCCGCGGTTATGGGTTCCTGCACCGCCGGCGGCGCCTACGTGCCCGCCATGGCCGACGAGTCCATCATCGTCAAAGAGCAGGGCACAATTTTCCTGGGCGGCCCACCGCTGGTGAAAGCCGCCACCGGTGAGGTGGTTTCCGCCGAAGATCTGGGTGGCGCCGACGTGCACTGCCGCACCTCGGGCGTGGCCGATCACTTCGCCCGCAACGACCACCACGCACTGGAATTGGTGCGCAATGCCGTGGGCCGCTTGAATCGCACCAAGCCCGCGCAACTCGACGTGCGCGCACCGGTGGAACCGCTGTACGACGCCAAAGAAATTTACGGCATCATTCCCAAAGACACGCGCAAGCCCTACGACGTGCGCGAAATCATCGCGCGGGTCGTCGATGGCTCCGAATTCGACGAATTCAAAGCCCTGTACGGCACCACCCTGGTGTGCGGTTTTGCCCGCATCTACGGCTACCCCGTGGGCATCGTCGCCAACAACGGCATTTTGTTTTCCGAGTCTGCGCAAAAGGGCGCGCACTTTGTAGAGCTGTGCGCGCAACGCAAAATCCCGCTGGTGTTTTTGCAAAACATTACCGGCTTTATGGTGGGCCGCCAGTATGAAGCCGGCGGCATCGCCAAGCACGGCGCCAAAATGGTTACCGCCGTGGCCTGCGCGCAGGTACCCAAGCTCACCGTATTGATCGGCGGCTCCTTTGGCGCCGGCAACTACGGCATGTGCGGCCGCGCCTACGACCCACGCTTTTTATTCATGTGGCCCAATGCGCGCATTTCCGTCATGGGTGGCGAGCAGGCCGCCGGCGTACTTGCGCAAATTAAAAAAGACCAGATGGAAAAAACCGGCGAAAGCTGGAGCGCTGAAGAAGAAGCTGCCTTTAAAAAACCGGTGATCGACACCTACGAGCAACAGGGCCACCCCTACTACGCCTCGGCGCGCCTGTGGGATGACGGTGTGATCGACCCGGCCGACACCCGTCGGGTATTGGGCCTGGCTCTCTCGGCCAGCTTAAATAAATCCATCGACGAGACGCGCTTTGGCGTGTTCCGCATGTGAGGCCCGCCATGAGCATTCGCTATGAAAAAGATGCGCGCCAGGTGGTCACCGTGACCCTGGACCGCGCCGAAAAACACAACGCCTTTGACGACGGCGTGATCGCCGAGTTGCAACAGGCCTTCGAGCGCGCGCGCGAAGAACAAAGAGTTCGGGCGCAGGGGTTTGCAGCAGATGGGAACTCAATTTCACCCGGCGCCGAGCAGGGCTGGATGACG